>JAFSTJ010000866.1 GCA_017450525.1 Victivallales bacterium
CAGAAAAGTCTTTTTAAATTCATCATGAGATGTTATAATAGGGTATCAAACATTTGAGGTGCAAAAAGATGTATACACCGCCATTTGAGATCGTTTTTACGGATGAAAGGCTTATTACGCCAAGCGGGCTTTCTATCATCGGAGGAATGCTTGGGAAGAGTGATTTCGTCAAGTGGTGTAACCGCATACCCATTGATAAGAAGAGAAGCGAACCCCAAATCAAAGACGGGGATATCCTGTTGACCTATATTGGCCTTCTATGCCAGGGAAAAACAGAGTACGAGGCAGTAAATGAGATGCGCGATGATCCCGAGTTCTTCAAGTCCGCCCTTGGAATTACAAGAAGCATACCGGCAGCAGAAACATTGCGGCAGCGTATGGATGATATCGGTTGTGGAATCCGCAAGCAAATTCTGGAGGCAAATACAATAATGTTTCGTACACATGGGGTAGAACCAAGCCCACTGTCAACGGGGAAAGTGCCGGTAGATATTGATGTAACCCCATTTGACAACTCAAAAAGCCACAAGGAAGGCGTGTCTCGTACCTATAAAGGCTTTGACGGGTATGCCCCCATCATGGCCTATATCGGCAGGGAAGGATTTCTGGCAAATGCGGAAATGCGTGAGGGAAAACAGCATTGTCAGAAAGATACACCGGCATTTTGGGGAGAAACATTGGGACTTTGCCACCAGATGACGAACAAACCACTGCTGGTCCGTATGGATTCCGGAAATGATGCCAAGGAAAATTTAGGCATTTTGCTGGAAGACGGGGATTGGTTCATCATAAAACGCAATCCGCGCAGCAGTGAACAAAAGGCAGATTGGTTGGCCTTGGCCAAACAGTGCTGCAAAGATATACGGACTCCGCGAGAAGGGAAGACAGTTTACGTTGGCTCTTCCTGGAAAGAAGTAACCTATGCTGCGCAAGATGGAGTAAACAAAACCATTTGTATGCGGATTGTCTATGAGGTCATTGAAAGGACAATTGACAAATATGGTCAAATTTTGCTGATTCCTGACGTTGAACTGAATACCTGGTGGACAAATCTGGGATGGTCTGACGATGAAATTATCGCCTCTTACCACGCCCATGGAGAAAGTGAGCAGTTTCACAGTGAAATAAAGACCGATATGGACGTGGAACGCTTGCCTTCCGGGAAGTTTGCCACCAATGAGCTTGTTTTGGAACTGACAATCATTGCCTATAATCTTTTGCGCATGATTGGTCAGGAATCGCTAAAGCACAAGCCGGACAAAAAACGCCGGGTTTACCGGAGAAGGATTCGCACGGTTATCAGCAACCTTATACAAATAGCAAGCCATATTACCAGACATGCCCGCAAGACGTTTATGTCCCTTGGCCGCAGCAACTTCTGGCGCTTTGTGTTCAAGCATCTATGGCTTCGTTTTGCCACTCCATCCATTCCATAATTCATTGAAAATGCAATATGTTCTCTGCCGTCCTACAGGGGCGGCTTTTGGGCGTTGTTTTCTTGGAACATTCTTCCCTGCTTATCTGCTTCCTGGCCTGAAAGCAAAGGATTCTTTTCA
>JAFSTJ010000867.1 GCA_017450525.1 Victivallales bacterium
ATACACATTGCATTGGAGTTTTGGAGATGATTTTTTGCGAATGGCGACGCGCATACCCTCGTATGTAAGGAGCCATTCACGGAAAAGCAGCCCAAAAGAACAGTGCAGATGTATTCGAATTAAATCAATTAAGTACTAGGAGGCTACGGCGAGGATGTCATTAAGACCTTCAGAAACCTGCTAAGCGACGAGGCAAAGACGAAACTGGACACCATACTTGCAGACCCGCAGAAAGAGGAATTCAAGAAGAATCTGTTCGGCGTCTTCACGAAGGGGACGTCGGTGGATGTCATGGCCCGTATCTACGCGGCCATGAACCTTCTCCAGCGGGAAGGCGTGGAGATTCCAGGCACGGTTGCGAACTTCTTCCAGAGCTTCTCGCGCCTGAATGACATCTATCAGACGATGACAGACGAGATGGCGCGCATTGACGCGATGATTGACACGCTTGTCCTTGATGAAAACAAACTGCCACAAATTGGCGAGGGGGCACCGAAGATCGTGACGGACTTCATGGCGTTCCTGGGCAGCATTTCGTCCAACCCTGACAAAGAGTTCAACTACAACAAGTTTGCAACCACTGCCAACAAAGTCCTCCGCAATGATAATGCATTTTTGAAAAAAACGTTCCCATTACTTTCCAGGAATCGTGATTTGGTTGTCCTTGATGACAAACTGCCTTCTGAAGTCAATGGTGTAGCAATTAGAGGAATGGCCGAATGGGAAGCCCTTGTAGGTTGGCTTATTGATACGCTTCGCCACCTCGTCCAAAATGGCATCGATTTCCTGTTGTTCGCCGCTGCGAATGAAATGGCCGAATACCACGCCTGCGCATTCCTTGAAGAAGTCCTCCTTTATCAAGTCGTCGAAATGCTGCCTGACCTGTTCCGTCGTCCTGCTGACGCACTCGATGATAATAATGCGTCCCTTTGTATCTGGCTTGAAATCTGTTTTCCAGATACGTGTGTATCTTTCCAGAAGCCCCGCCAGCGGCAATCCGCTGCAATCGCCTGGTATGAGCGGGGTTACAGGAATAGGGCCGATGGCAAGTTCATGGTGCATTTTCCTCATTTCCTCTATGCACTCTGGCTGCAATCCTGATATCGAGCCTGACATAGGTCCTGCAACAGGACAACCGAGTTTCTTGGCTTGCATCGCGCATAGCAGGATAGTAATGTCGCTGTACCCCTGAAAGAGGAGGTTGTCCCTTCGCTTCAACTTGCTGAAGTCCAGGCTGTTCAGCAGGTCCAAGCTTCCGCGCCCGCCTCTGATGCACAATATCATGTCCACCTCGTCGTCATTCCAGGCATTATAGAAATCCTCCAAACGTACCTCAAGCGGTGCTGCCCCCTCCCCTTTCGCCGGCTTGTCAAACGCGTGCTTTCCCAGCTTGACGTTATAGCCAGCGGCGCGTATGAGTTCAATTCCGCGCTTGTGAAATTTCGAACCTGGATATGAGGCAGGTGAAATCATGGCTATGGTCTTTACCCCAGGTGGGAACACGCCCTTGTAGCGCTGCTCATTTGCCTGGATTTCCTTGTGAAGCTCTGCATCCTGGGCCACTGCAAATGTAAACGTGGCCACAACAATCGCCAAAAAACATTTTCTGATTTTCATTTGTCCGTAATTGAATAGTTGCCTGATTTACTTGAGTACCTCCCCAAAAGGGGAGACGACTATCATAGCTTGACAGAGGAAGCCCCTGCATTTACAGCTCGTTTTGTGTACGCATAATGACTTCTTTTCGCATTCCAGGCGACAGACGCGTGAAGAAGTCAGAGTAGCCGCCGATTCTCACGAGCAGGTCTGGATAGTTTTCGGGATGTTTGTCGGCGTCAATCAGCACATCTGGATCGACGACGTTGATTTGCGTTTCAAATCCACCCTGCTGGATGAACGTTTTTATCAGTGCAAGCAGTTTCTCTCTGGCTTCCGCGTCAGCGAAGCATGCCTTGCTGAATTTCATGTTGAATGCGCAGCCGCCCACGAGCGGCGTATGGTCCCATGACGTCACAGAACGAATTGCCGTCGTCGGCCCGAATGTCTCCCTGCCCTGCGCAGGTCCCGCACCGTCGGCAAACGGGAAGCCGGCCTTCCGCCCGTCAGGCGTCGCGCAAGTTTGTGCCCCGAGGCGCTGATGCATCTCCCAGCAGAACGTGCCTGGAATCCATGGCGAATCATTCGGGAAAAAGCTGTATTTGGCCAATTCCGAGCGAATAAATGCCATCAGCGGATTAATCAGTGAATCCACTTCTGGATTGGCATGACCATACTTTGGGCAGCACTTAATGAACTCCTGCCGAAGCGTTTCGGCGTTCTCGAAGTCTTGCTCGCAAAGTCTGCGCAGCTCCAAAAGCGCCAGGTGCTTTTTCCCGAACACCTCTCGACGAATGACCGTCAGCGAATCGACCAGATTCGCAAGGCCGACAAAGGAGCATTCAATCCAGTTGTATCGTGCGCCGCCACATTCGATGTCAAGCCCTTTCTCCAGGCAATCTGCAGTCAGAAGGCTTTGCAAAGGACGCCGCATCCTCTTGGCACGATCGGCTCGGTTTGCGGCATTGCCTTCGCTTGCCTCGCGGATTTTCTCCGCCAAATGGCGATGATATGACTCCATGAGTTCATCAAAAGAGGTGTACTCACGGTCCATCGAATCCAGAAGTATCTGACTTAGATTGAAGTAAGGACTTGCCACATAGACATTTGACTGTCCGCAGGGCGTGATCTCCACGCAGGTTGAATTGATGTAATTCCCTGATGTCTCGTGTGGGATACCATAGCTTTCAAGCCCCTTTCGAATCGTCTCATCTCCAAAAAACGCAGGATTTGGATTGCCTTCGGCGACAATTGAAACCGCCAGTTCCATCAAATCGTCTGGTGTCTGCCCATTGACACAGATTCCGACCGTGGGATACGGCAGTCGGCTAAGCCGTGTCGCTTCAAGACAGGCGTATGATATTTCATTTGCGGGCGTCTCGCCGCAAATCATCACGCCGTATGCCAATCCCCAAACGCAGTTGTAGTTGATAATCAAATAAAAGAACCCAATCAGCCAGACCATTTCATTGTGCGACGCAACGGGCAGGAACCGCGCCAGCGTCATGTCAAGACGCCCTGGATTAATCAGATATGCGCGCTCCCCTTTCTCAATCGCTATCTGCACAAAAAGAATGAGCTGGAGTCCCTCGTGAAATGTCTCGGGAGGACGATGCTGTAACTTGCGGCAAATATCCGCAAGCTTATGGTTCCCAGCTAGTTCCGCTGCATCTGCTGCATGCCCAATCATCGCCTCCAGCCCCTCAAGAGCCGCCAACATATTGTCATGCAATGGCTTGGATGAACGTCTGCGGGCGGCTTCCACTTCTTCGCGCAGGCCGTCCAGTCCCAAATTGAGAATCTTGTCATAATCGGGGGCGCAATGGCCTGACTGCCCCGACGAGGCTCCCCACTTGATTTCATGCGTTTTGAAGTATTCGCGGGCCTCTTGCCGCAATTCAGGCGTCACGCCTTCCGACACGTCCAGCCGCCCGACCAGCGGTTCCCCCTTCAGGCACTTGAACCGCATGGCCTTCAGCTTTTCCTTAAGCATAACGCCCATGCAGCGTTCGTCCTCAAGCATCTCCTTGTCAAACGTCAGATACGTCCGATATTCCACAGGGCGATCATTGACGCACTCCTCATAGGCATTCCGATGCCGTGGAGACGCGATGGCTTCCTGCCGAATTTGTTCAAGCAACTGGAGATTCATACATTTTCCCCTTTTTTTCTTTGCCCAAGAAACACCTACTTGAAATTTTACGCCAAGTCACGTCATAAATGAACTTTACAGCGACACACGCCATCGCAGCGTATGCATAAGACTCCTTTGAAGTAATGAAACAGGAGCATCAGACTGCTCCGATGGCCTTGGCCAGTATTCGCTCTTGCCTTCTGACCTCCTCAACAAGCCTGTTCGGCGACAGAGGAACAGCCTCTCCTTTTTGCGCAAAGACCCATGGCACAATTCGTTCAGAAGATGCTTCTGGCACAGTGAGTATGTACCATCCTGGTTCATTGTCAGGCTCAAGTCTCTGGCAAGTATGAAGAATCTGCTTCTTCGCATACTGTGCGCCACGTTCCGAAAGGCGGAATCTGGCGTTGCTGATTATATCCGTGTAGTTGTAGAACGTGTCGAATGTGAGGTTGTCTATGATTTCGCGACGGGGCTCAAACGTCTCGTTTTGAATTGCCGCGCTGCTTATCCGCGACAGTATAAATGTTCTGGGGGCCTCGCGCTTATGGCAATAGGCCCTGATGGTCCATTCCATGTCGAAGAACGCCAACGCCTGCGGTTCGATTATTCGCTTGGTTTCCGTTCCGTTTTCATCCTTGTATGTGATGTACAGAAGCCGTCTTGAACTCCAGGCGTTGAAAACTGCGAGAAAAATTTCGCCGTTGTCATCTGGGCGCCTTCCGCTGAGAAACTTGAAGGCTTCGGTCAGTTCACTGGTGAAATGTTTTGCGCCACTTCCCTCCAGCGTCTTGTCCACCGCCTCCTCGATTCTTCCAGCCACTGCGGAAGGCAGGAAATCGTGCGCGAATTTCGCACCTAGTGTGAGCGCAAGGAGTTCGCTGTCGCTCAAAATAGTCGGGGCCACGAACTCCCATTCAGGGTTGTCAAGCACGTAGGTATGAGTCGGAACATCATACCTTACGGGGCACTTGTACTTGTCAGAAAGGGTATTGATAGCACGATAGACAGACTGACGGGAGCATTTCCCCTGCGGACCAGCCCCAAGACCTGCCTTGACAATGCCCTCAAGAAGCTTCTCAAGCGTCACATCCGTGTGGCTCTTGAGATATTCAACGATGAAGGCCATTCGGCGGTAAAGTTTCCTTGTGCTGTCTTGTCTGTCAATTGTGTCCATATTTTTGGCAAATGTGAATGCTTCCAAGCTTCCGATTCATTGTCGGAATACAGAATACTGTAACCCTTTTTCTCAAAAAAACAATGCGAAACGCCTTAATTATGTGGTTTTTCGAACTTTTCTTATAAAAATCACATAACAAACTTGCTCATTTTTTGAGAAGGATGTCATGGGAGGATATAAAGGACGCATTTGTCATCTTGAAGCCAATCCAGCTTGCTTTCATTGCAGGTGATTTGATGAACCGACATACGCCACTTGATGACGAGTTCATTAACGCATGTGTCCATTTTGACTTTGAGAAGG
Organism: Victivallales bacterium; assembly: GCA_017450525.1. Lineage (GTDB taxonomy): Bacteria > Verrucomicrobiota > Lentisphaeria > Oligosphaerales > Oligosphaeraceae > RGIG3456. The sequence goes on from JAFSTJ010000867.1 coordinate 5,214, forward strand.
TCAAGGAACTTGTTGGCAAGGGAGCAAATATCCATGCCGCCACAGAATATGGCGATACCGCCTTAAGTGAAATGACGCTTTGTTATCATGAGACTAATGAGGTGGACGAAAATGGTTATTCTGTTAGGGACAACAGAAACCATGACAATTATATCAGAATCGCAGGATATCTGCTTTCGCTTGGTTATAATATAAACATAACTGGATATTGCGAATGCACAGCTTTGTATCATGCAAATTACGTCGATGACCTGGATATTGCCAGATTTCTGCTCGACAACGGTGCTGATCCCAACGCTCCTTCTTATATTGGCGATGAACACTCTTTGGGAACAACACCACTCAGCAAGGCTTGGATGGACAGAGATTTTTATACTGAGTCAAAATGCGGTGAACTTGCCGAAATCCTGCTTCGTCGAGGAGGGCTTCCCGTCCCCAAAGATGAAAGATACGAAGGAGATTTGAACAAATGGATTGAAAAACTATTAGAAGATGGCGAATGGGATTCAAGTAATTGTGAAAACATGAGCATAATTGACAAGGCTATCATCCATAGCGCACGCGGTCTGTGGCTTTACCATTTGGTTTTGCTTTCGCAAAGCGGCGGCAACATAAACTTACGGGATAACTTGGGCCGTAATCTTCTGCAGATTGTATTGGAAGACGCGCACCCGAATGCCAAAATGAGCGTTGAGGCACTACAAAACCAACTTGTGGAGATGACGCTAATGTTGCTTTGCGGGCTGAAACTACAGTTGTCCGATGAAGAAATGGAAATGGCCAAGCAGACTTGCGGGCGCAAGGGATATGCAAGAGTGCTTGAGGCAATCAAATCAGTGACAGAAACAAGGAATGAGAAATGCCGTTTTTAGCCATCTGCCCCCGTTTATGCAGTCTCGGCAAACAACAACATGCTCTTCGAATGAGGTGAAAATGAACTTCTTAGGATGGAAAACAGAGGAATACGAACTAGGATATAAATCCGAGAAGGGGGTTGGCAAGGCGAGTTCAATCATTTGTCCCTAGCTTCAAAGACAAAGGAGCAGTTCCTGCGACTGTCCCAGTATGTGACATTTATCCTTCCGCCTGTAGCATGAACCTCATCCTCAAATTCCTTACATAGCAAGATGCGTTTCAAGACGATTTCGGGTGCATCGGAGGATGTGTACATTCTATGCGTCAAGTCGCAACCAAGCCAATGGCTTTTGCCAGAACTGACTCTCACGGCGCAGACCTCGCTCGAAAGGATTTTGCGGATGGTCTCAAGCATGTCGAAGTAGTCGCGCTTGCAGGCCTCGAAATGCGCGTGCCACCCTCCGTAGAACAGGGAGAATCGGTCATCCTCCCCGACGTCAATCTCCAGGGATTCGCCGCCATCTGGATTCTTCACCTCAAGCAGGTGGTCATAATCTTCCCAGTCCTTGAATTGCTCCTCTGCATTTGTGTGCTCGATTACCTCCATGCCTTCAAGATGGGCCAGTATGTCGGGAATCTGCGCGAGAAGATTGTCAATAGGCTCGTTGGCGTCATCCTCTGCGTAATGAGTCCAAGGCTCGTCGAACTTCTCACCAAGCGATTCAAGCTCGGCTTTTTCCTTTTCACGTTCCTTGTCGGTTTTCTCTATTTCGGCAAGAATGTCATCAAGTAAAGTATCCGCTTGTTGAAGTTCCTCGCCCTCGGAACTGGTATCAGCCCTATTTTTTTCCTCATTATCGGAGGTATTCATGTTCTTTTCTTTGTTCATGACACAATCGAGGGTGCTCCAGTCCACGAGCATTCCGCCAGTGCTGGTGATGTAGAGACTGGAGAGGCTGCTGCCTAATATCCCAAATGAAGGACTCAAGCCACACAGAGGTGTCGTCCACACAGAGGCTATGCAGACCAGCACCGCCATTGATTGATGGCCAGCGTCCTGGTAAAGCCTCCGTATTGCATAAAAATATAAAGCAACAAATACTCAATGCAAATGCGGATGACGTTTCTAGAGATATTATGGCTATACACTCCCTCTATGCAAAATATGCCAGACCTAGCAGCGATGCACAGACTGTAACATCAACAACCGCTGCCAAATCTGGCACTTCTAATATAGCAACATTACGGCAGTTTGGCAAGGTGTTTGCTCAAAAAAACTGTTCTCACACTTCTCTGGGCATGAAAAATTAGGGAATTATGTACTTGAGTTTCCGACAAGCTCTAGGTCTTCTAGGGTAAGTCCCCTAAGTTTAGGTTCTCTAGGTCCTCTAAGTCTTCTAGGGCTTAAGTCTTCTAGAGAGAAGTCTGCAAGCAACAAAAGTATATAGTTCCCAAACTTTTGAGAAAATAGAACAACTCTATGAATG
>JAFSTJ010000868.1 GCA_017450525.1 Victivallales bacterium
ACATAGCGTTGGACAAATGCTTATCCCCAATGTTTTGAGCGCAAATCATCATCCTTCCACAATCACAACAAAAACAAGCGCACTTTGACGCACAATAAAAAAACTATATTCGCACTATCAATTCCAGCTTTCCGCCGCGCTTCTGCAGAATATAGGTCACGTCTTTATATTTGATATCTGAACTTCCCTCCGTGCCTTCGGGAACATTGAAGAACTTGCCTGTATTGCTCTTGTCCACAAGCAATTCGATGCTTCCTCTGAATGCCTCTGCACATTCTCCCAAGGCATAGGTTCCAGCTTCCTGCCTGGCAGCCACATTGATGAAACATTTTCCAGCATCGCGAAATGCCTTCAAATTGTCCACAAGGACATCACGTTTGACCATCCTGCTAGACTGTCCGAGACCGTGGTTCATAAAAATACTAGGAAAACTATACATGAACGAAGGCCTCAGTGTCGAAATGTCAAAAGTCAAGCTTGCATCGTTCCCAATGATTGTATGCCCCCCACCCATTCACATTGCTCATACATTCAGAACAATACCGCCTTTGAGAACTGTTTTTTCTTCATACACGAACAGACTGCCTGAATTGACAGTCATTCCTTCTATGGTAGCCTGATTTGAACGCGCAAAGGCCCCACCCTCAAGGCATAGATTCTGGATGGTGCAATTGTCATTTGCATACAGATCTCCCCATTTTCGGATTCTCACATTCAATGCCCTGCCGCCATTCATCTCCAAATCACCGCCCCGCCTTTGCTGCATGCCATTCACGCTTATGTTCTTAAGGAAACAGTCCTTGCCATACGTACGCAAGGCCCCCATGCCATAAATCTCCACATTCTCAACAGAGCTTCCATCGTAAAGCCAAAACTCCGCCCTCCATCCATACAGCTTCAAATTGCATTTTGAACTACCATGCACCTTAACATTATGAAGGCATATTTTCTGACGATCAGACAGCGATGCAATGGAAGGACTATTTTCCATGTTGCCGCCTGAAACAATCATGTTCTTCAATGTAAGTGTAGCGCCTGTCGCAATATTGAATATATTTGCCTTGTTGGAACCATTGAGCCTTGGCATGCCTGATCCACCGTCAATTGTAATGTCTTTACGAATAAATAACGGTTCGCCTTTCAAGTCTATTTCATAGTTTCCAGCAAATGTGACAACTGGCTTCTCACTCTTTAAGGCCAATATTTCCGCATATTCCAGTGCCTCCCGCAGACTTGTCTCGCCATCATACAAATCCACTTTGTCCTGCGCTGTATTCACCACAAGAGACTTTTTTTCAACAATCTGCGGGAGCTCCACATGGGGCATCTCGATTTTAGGATTCAATATTTCATCAGGAATTTCAATTTCCATTGGCGGTCTGAAGTACGGCCAAAAAATATATCCTAGAATAAACACAAGCAACAATGTGACTATCCAATTACGCATCAACCACCTTGCTTGGTGCACAAGACAAGAATACAGCTTAATCCTGATGGTGGCAAGAAAACTGTTAAACCTTGCCAATGCACTTTCCCCATGAAGGCATTTGTCCACAGTCCTATAGAATTCTGTCACGACATCATGCAGCGCAGTCAAACGGCAAATTGGATCTTTATCGCAAAGCCTCAACGTTAACCTGAAAAAGTACATGTTGACCTTGTTTGTGGAAAAGGCCTTGGGCACAGACGGAAAATAGTTGGCCGCAAGTCCAGTTATGCAGCTGTAGATTATTTTGCCAAACGCATACAAGTCGTTCTTCTGACGTGACTCACTATCTATGTAAGGTGTATTACCGGCAAGCTGCTCAGGGGGAATGTAGCTCAGCGTACCCGCAAGCTGTGTCATTGATACGGACATGGGAGAAAGCAATCCCATGTCAGCCAGTTTGGGATGCCCGTCAATGAAAAGGATGTTTTCAGGCTTTATGTCCCGATGCGCAAAGCCTGCATTGTGAATATTTGTGATGCCAGTGAAAATCTCACACAGAACAGCTATCAGCTGGCTAGACGGCAATGGCCCATTGACAAGACGCTGTGCCAGGGTGTCTGGTACATATTTGTCAACGCCTTGCACTGGATCGGCTGGCTCCATTGTGTAGTAGAACACCTCATCGTCCTCACTGACCTGATATATTTTCAGGAGACCAGGCGTGTTCTCCGTTAGCCTGCGGTAGTTTGTTATTCCCCTCAGTTCACGTTGCCAATCAGAACCAAGCTTGGCTTTCGGGACAACCTTCAGCGCGATTTTCTTGCCTGAAAGGTCCTTGCAGTAATAGACCTCGCCATACGCTCCGCTGCCACAGAACTGCAGTATTTCAAGTCCAAATCTTTTAGTTGTCTCAACAATCATAAACATTGATGAGGCTGCTGCAAAAACAAGCCGCCAGCATCCCTAGTAGAATTAGGATGTCATTTTTGCAACAGTCCCAAAATCATCAGCGCTGCAGCTCAGCCGCCAGAAGATTCGCCAGGTCATTGTCGGATGCAGCAGTCTTCGGATAGTCCTTGAATGCTTCCGTTGCGCCAATGAAAGCCTCTTTCTCGCCGCGGAAGCGGTCCAATTGCTGATAGTAGTCGATTTCAGCCTGATTCTTCTCCAGTGCACTTGCTTTAGGACACGCAAGAATTGCACGCATTTTCAGCAGCGCTTCAGAGAGGCCAGGTGCAATCCTGCGTCCGCCATTTTCCATGCGGAGCGTCATTAGTTTTATGGCATCGCGCTCCACACGCATCTTGAGCAATTCCTCGCCCTGGGCGGTCTTAAGTGCCTCGTCGTAGAGTTTTAGACGTTCCGCAAACTTAGCTATGGTTTCTTGAGAAGGCCCAAAGCCTCGCATCATGCCTGGTCCACCAGGACCCATACCGCCAGGTCCCATACCGCCAGGACGACCGCCAGGCGCCCCACCTTGCCCATTGGCTGGATAGGAAACATTCCTGCCGAAGTCACGGCGGAGTTCGTTGATTTGAGGCACAAGGGAACTCACCAGCGCGATAATGGCAACAATCAACGCAATCGTACCGGCATTCTTCTGAACTGCTTCGCTCATCTCTTTTCTCCTCGCGTTTCTTTGATTTATGATTTCACAACCTCGCTTTTACCCTGGACATGGCCCGCATGTGAATGTTCTGCGTTTTTTCAACGGATGCCACGCTTCCAAAAGGGCGCGTTAATGTAAAACCTGTTTGATGGTGCGCAAACTTCATCTGCGCATTTTCGGATTCAGCGGGCATTAGAGAAAGATCCTGTAGCTACCAGGCGCGAGCCTGGCGGAATGCTCATCAGTCATCGCATATTCCGTGTTTCCAGACAAGTCCGTGATTTTCCTCCACGGCGCCAGCATTAGGCTGAACAGCAAAGTGTCTTCACGCAACAATGAAACAGGTGCTTCCTTGAGACAGGACACCCAGCGGTTTGCCATGTGACGGAATTGCCTTCCACGCTGTGGATCAGCAAGATACTGCTGAGTTGGATGCAGGTGAAGCACCCACTCCGAATCAGTTGCCTTAACCAGAACATAACAGCCGTTTCCACTGCACGAAGCAACTGGAGATTTACCACGCCCGAAGATTTTCCGCAGGCTAGTCAAGTCAGCTGGTCTCATTTCAGTATCGTTTGAATGGCAGAAAAACTCATTGTCAGTATAGACCACAAGGTCATCTTTGCGTTCAATGACATATCCATCACCGCTCCAGCATTCCGCCCCAATCGCCACTCCTGGCGCCTTCTCACGATGGAATATTGCTGCGGCAGCCGCGAAACCAGCTGCTTTTGAAGGAGTGTGCTCCAGATTCAGATAATGGACCAGCCATCCTGGATTCCATGCGGCAACAGCAGCAGGAGTGTAAGTGAAATACGCAGCCATCTGAACACCATAATCCCGATATGCCGCGGCAATTGCAGCAAGAGGATAGCCGTTCTGAGTCCCAGTGGCGTCAAACTCATACACTACTTTGGCGAGTTCGGAAGATGGTTCTTTGCGAATCCGCTCCAACCACTTCTCCGCCATTGACAGATGATTCGCGCTATCCGTGTTGGCGCCGTCAAATCCGCAGGCGTTCAGAT
>JAFSTJ010000869.1 GCA_017450525.1 Victivallales bacterium
CGATAGCTTGCGGCTGCGATAGCTTGCGGCTGCGATAGCTTGCGGCTGCGATAGCTTGCGGCTGCGATAGCTTGCGGCTACGATAGCCAGCGGCTACGATAGTTTGCGGCTTGGCAAGACAGTTTTGAAATTATCTCTGTGAACTGTCTTGCCCACGAGCATTTTCGCCCGCATTTCACGTTTCGTCCTCTTCTTTGTTTTCCGTATTAAAATAACTTGTCACGCTTTCACTTGTCACACTGAAACTCTTGGTGTCGGCATCGTCAAGCTCACCAATTAGGCCAGACAACATTTTCAAATCGTCTCTGTCCTTTTTCAATTCCTCCAATTCCTTTGCACATTTCGGGCAGTTGCTCAAATGATGCTTGACCATCATCCTGCCAAGCATGGACAATGTCCCGTCCAGATACCGTCCCATTTCAATTTCGCTTATGTGTCCCATTGTTTATTCCCTAGTTTTTATGCAACAACTGCCATCAAAGATGTTTATTCATACTCATGCTCCAACTTTTTGACAACGACCCTCAATTCCTTGAATACCTCATTGCAATAGTTGTAGGAAGTGGCCAGGGAGATATTCAGGCTTTTAGCCACTTTCTCCGGCTCTTCCTCATACAGCCTGCACCTCAGGAAGCACTGCACCTTGCGGCTGTCCATGGTTTTCTTGATTTCCTGCAAGCCCTGGCGCAAAAGAAGCGCTCTCCACGTATCATCGTCAGCCGTGTTTTCCTGTTCCGGAACATTGCTAATGACGTCTTTTTTCTTGCCGTCATCCCCCAATTGCGTTGTACCGTCGCTTTCCAACGGAAGACGCTTCTTTATGATCTTGATGCAGCATGATGATATGATCTTGCGGAAATACCAGCTGAACCTTCCCTTTGAGCGGTCGTAGGTAAAATTGCCCTGGGCTGTAAAAAACGCGGACATCACGTCTGAAAGCAAATCCTGCTGCTCTGCATCCGTCAGATTATAATCCTGCCCTTTGAGCCAAACAAGGCTGCGATACGCCTCGTAGAATTCCTTCCAGGCGTTGTCGTCTCCTCCCTTCAGTTTCTCCAGAAGAGTCTGTCTCGTCATTTTCGGATACATAGGCTATTTCCTTACTTCTGTTTGAAAAGATGGGACATTACATCGCCCCAATCCAGACCACACTTGGGCAGGTTCTCCTCTGGATGCATTATAAAGTCCTTCCATTGCAAGTCGCCATTGCCCAAGGCGAAAATCAGCACTGTCATTCGCCGCATCTCATCCATCTGCTCCTGCTTCCAATCACTGGCTTTGGAAGAGGCAAGCATCTGGAAATCCCTGACCAGCTTATTGCGCATTGCCGTGGATATGCTTACGCAGTCCTCCTTGAGGGCCACCGCCTCGTTCCATTTGGGCCGCATAAAATACTCCATATAGAAAAAGCAGGCCACATACCCGTTTTCGTCCTTCAGTTCACAATCGCCTGAAGCACTTTCGCAATTGCTCAAGAAATACTCGCAAAGGCATGAAAAATCATATTTCTCAAACTGATGAAGATATTCCATAAAATAGCCAACTGGATCCTGGATATTTTCACCACCTTGATTTCTCTCCTGAAAAGATTCCAGTCTCTCAATGACATTGTTTTCAAGTTTTTCACGTATCTTTTCCAGCCATGCCTTCATAACAAGCCCCCTGGAACGCTCTGCACATATACGACGCCATGCCTTCAACTTACCGTCTTCCATGCTTTCGCCGCTGGCAACTATGGCACATACTCCCTTCATATTATTCCCAGAAGACAGATGACTGTACAACGCAAGCCCCCTGTCATAGTCAAAAGTAAAACCACTTGGAAGCAATCCCTTGACTGGTCTTAGCTTTTTAAATCCACTAGACATAAACTCTACATACTCACCTTCCCTAAGAGCCTGTCTAGAGAATGCATTTAATGCCAATAATGTAATGATTATTGCTATTTTAGAGAGTTGCTTCATTTATTGCCCTTGGATATTTACATTTATATTCTGGCCCCTGACAGCTCTTAATTGGCTGGCACTAGGCGATTTCAAACCTCTTTTCACTGGTTTGAGAACCTGTATCTCCTTTATGTTCCTCGAATTTATATTCTGGACCATGCGCCCCCACAATCTATTGTACTGCTGCTGCGTTATATTTCTGTTGTATCTGTCAGGACAGAACAAAAGAACCACATTCTCACTGCCGCAATTGACTATCTTGTCAAGGGCACCCACATCACTTTCATTGCTTATCACATAAATTCCGTTGCTACTCGTTTCAGGAACCGCATCTAGGCTTTGATATTCACTAGGTCTATATGGCGATGATTCCAGTGTTCCATCTACGGGCACCTGGCCTTTGTCCTGCTCATCTTCCTTTGGCTTGGCCTCTTCCTTTGGCTTGGCCTCTTCCTTTGGCTTGGCCTCTTCCTTTGGCTTGGCCTCTTCCTTTGGCTTGGCCTCATCCTTCGGCTTGGCCTCATCCTTCGGCTTGGCCTTAGCCGTCGGCTTTACCTCGGACTTCGGGATTGTCGGGGCATTATTATTCGTGGTAGTTGAATCAATTTCTGGAGTGAACTGCAATTCCACCGTAGAAGGCTGTTTTGGCTCTTGCTGCTTTACTGTATTGTCACCCGCAGGGGGCTGGGGTTCCACAGTGGATTTCGTAAAGTCTATTTCGACTGGCTTATCCTGTTTGGAATCGTCTGTTTTTACAGTAGGTATTGGCTGTTTTGGTTCATTTTCGGGCTTAACGACGATATCTTTTCCAGGTTCCTCTGGAGATTTATCCCCCGTGCTGCCCCCTATCCCGAATACCACAGCAAACACCACCACTACGACAATCAGTCCTAGTACATACCAAAGCGTAGCCTTGCGACTTGATTTTTCAACACTTGGCTTATCACTGACATCAACATTGGCAAATGCAGGCAATGCATTCACTGCCTCGCCCTGCACCTCGTATGCATTTTCCTCTACAATTATCGTGCCATGAAACTGTCCACCCTTCGGAATAGGCTTGTCTAGATTGAAGCATCTGAACCCCAGCCTATGCTCCATTGGATGTTTTAGGGAAGTATATTTATTTCCATCGTTGTCAACCAATGCCAATCTAGCGTTGGGATCGTTGAATGCAACAGGCACGTACACCACATCCCCAATGGATATGACATCGATTTTCCTCCCGTCCCGAGGAAAATCCTTCAATATATATTTTGTCATCATACCCATCAGCGTCTATGGCAAAAAACTTCGCAAAATAATACAGAATATAAACAACAACTATCCAGCCAGACACAAAATGAATGCCTAGCTGGATAATATCTTTATTGTTTCAACTATTGTTTCAACAACTAATCAACAAAACTTGCAGCCTATGGCTGCTTTTGCCCTATCAGTCCTTCTGGGTACTGAGAATGTACTCATTCTTGGTGTTGGGCTTGAGAATCCACTCGAAGTTGCTAGATTCCTTTGGCCAGAGCCAAGCATTGTTCTCACCCTTGATGGCGACCTTGCAAGTACCCTCGAAGATAATGAGAGCTTTTTCACGAGCAGACTGGGTGCCATTGAGCAGATTGAAGAAATCCATGAACTTGTCAAAGGCAGAGTTGTTGATCTTGGAATGGTCATCATTCAGAGTGATCTGATCCATTGCAATCGGAATCTTGGCAACAAGACCGCCCTTTGGAATGATAAATTCATTCTTGAACCTGGCCTTGCCAATTTCCACCTTTTTATATTCGGGGCTTGGATTGACAATCTCACCAGCCTCATTCACATAAGGCTTTCCCTGCTTCACGTCCGATGTGTCAACAAGAGAAACTTTGACAGCTAAATCCCTGATGCGGATTTCCTGTTTTTTGTTGGCTCCATAAACCCTGTCAGTGAAATTCTTGAAAGAAATGTCTGTAGTGAGAATGAGGTGGTCAGTGCCAGAGTTGCGTTGCACCTGGATGGTCTTGACGCCTTCAACTTCGAAGCAGCTTGCCGCATCAATTGCAGTCTGCGCCTTCTGCTGGGCGGAAACCACTGCCACTACCGCGAGAACCAATGTTGCGATCAATTTTTTCATCTTCATTTCCTCTTTTTTGTTGTTTTTACTCACGTACGCCTAAGCGCACAACTTGTTACCATGGTTTGCACCAATTATCCTCAAAACCAAAAACATATCCGTCAAAAGCCCCATAAGCAACGCATAGCTTGTCAAAGCCACCAATGGGCGCCTCAGGCGATTGCCAATAGAGCCACTTCCACCTATGAAGAAATAATCATCCAGGGCAGGAGTGTCGCATTTGGGCTGGTATAGCAGCGAGGTTTCCTTCTCATCCTGCTTCATCAACGCCACACGATGCTCCAATGCCACATTACCGTCCTTGTCCAATGATTGAGCAAGCCGCGTATCGAACACCAACGCCGCCTCAAAGGCCCATCGCTGGAAAGTCAGCGCCGAAATGGTTTGACGCAAAATGCTTCTCTGCTCAGGCAGAACCTGCGCTGGCGGGCGAAGAAGACCGCCCATCAATATCTGGGGCATCATTATCACGGGAACCAATGCCAGAGCCCAGCGAATGGAACTGATAATGCAGGAGAGAAACAAGCCCGTCGCACAGGCACCGAAACCAGCCAGCCAATTCACCGCAAGGCAGCCCATGAAAAGGCTCACAGTGAAATCAGACTTCAACAGAATCAGCATCGATATCAGCGTAAGGCAGAACACCTGGAACAGAAGCACCACGCCTAGAATGCACAATTTGGAAAGAACGTACGCACCTGTGGAGAAGGCGGAATGGCTTTCACGGTGTATCACCTTCCATTCCGTGACTATTTCCTTGCAGGAGCCAAGAAGCCCCATCCATATTGAGGCCGATATCATCACAAAGAATATGGTGGCCCGCGCCTGCGCATGCGTCGTGGAAAGAAGACCTTCCTTGCCTTCCATGTCCGATGCTTGCAGAAGATAAGTGAAGCCCTGGTTCATGCGGAACTGTTCATACATGACCTCAGTATTTGCTCGATCCTTCTCCACCGCTTGGATGAACGCATGGGATTTGCGTATTATTATATCAGAATTTTCACAATCCCTACCACTTCCATAAAGCGCCAATGATATGAACAAGGCAATGAATGGTGCCTGAAGCAATGCAAGCCACATACCTGTCTTGTCCGCAATGAACAAATGCAGATTGCGGTCAAGCAATATGGCGATATGGTTCAGAAACTGCTTCATCTTCGTATTCAGTCCAATGTAGTTATTTTAGAGGGAACTCCTCCGTTGTCATCAAGATATTCTTCAAAAATCCTGTTGTAATGGCCCCTGTCCTGTTCCTCTGTGGCTTTGACCATGGCAAGGATTGCATCGGCCTCATTTTCCTCTGCCGTGTTGTCCTCAGCTTTTGTTTCCAACGCCTTGTTTTCCTTGGGTTCAGGCTGGGGCAAACCATTGGCCTTGAGCCACTCCAGTGCCAGGGCGCGTCTTCCGTAGTATGCAACGCTGCCACCTACCAATAGCAGCAAGTCGTCAATTTTTCTAAACATTTCCATAGAAGGCTGGTGAATTGTCATGATTATGCACATTTGCTTTGAATGAGCCAATCTCACAAGCGCCTTCATGACATCCCGTGAATCCTGGGAAGAAAGCCCGGACGTAGGCTCGTCCAATATGAGGACACGTGGTTCCAACACAAGCTCATGCGCTATGTTTATCCGCCTTCTTTCACCGCCACTGGGATAGGAGCCAATCCAGTCTATGTTGCCTATCTGCTGCTTCAGCTTGGACTTGTCCAAATTCATCAATTCAATGCAGGCGTGTTCTATACATTGCGAAATATCCTCTTCAGTGAGCAATGAACCAAACTTCAATTTCATGCGATAGCGCAGGGATTGCTCCGTGGTAAGTTCAGGGTATAGCAAATCGCCCTGGGGCACATAGCCCAGATAATCAAAGGCGTTCTCGCCAGTGGCACCGCAAATGCGTATCGCATCGTCCGTCATCGGTATTTCATGACCAGCAGGATGCAACACTGCCGAAGGCCTGTCATAACCACAAAGCATCTTGAGGAATACTGATTTGCCAGCGCCAGAAGGACCCATTATCGCCGTGAGCTCCTCTGGGCTTGCCATTAGAAACGCACCTTTGCTCTTTACATCATGGCCGAATCTTCGCACAAGTCGCCCTGTCTCCAACATATACTGCATCATCATTTCAGCAGGAAGCAACTCCTTCACCTCGGATGTGCAATCATTATCCTCCGACCACTCGCCGCGCCAAAGCCTTTTCTCCCGCATGCCTCCGTCCAGATGCGCATCATACCTGGAAACCTGGAATTCCTCTCTGAACACTATATGCCAGCGTTTCCAATCTATTGTACGCACAGAGCTTTCATTTTCTGGAACGCCAAAGCTGTATGCCTCACCATCCTCCTTTGCCCTAAGCCAAATGAAGGGGGGCGCACTGCGTAGCAGAAAATGTTGGCTTTCTGTTATGTTGCTATTGTCGCGCATTATGCAATACTGTTGGACAAAAACAAAAAGAGGAAAATATTTTCGTGGCGTATGGAAATTCAGGAACTCTTAACAAACAAGGCTGACATTCTAATATCCAGCCATAAAATGCGATAATATATTTATATCAAGGACAATTACAAATGCTTTTGTTTTTTATCCCATTAAAACTCCACATTATGAAATGCTTTTTTTCTCCCAGAAAGATTTGATTGTGCAAAGTGAGAAGCTATCTTACCAAAGTTGATTTTCTTTCAAAGCATATATGCACAACACCAAAAACAGGAGAAACAAATGAAGGCGACAATCAAAAGAAGTGAAAACCACAACGCGGCTGGCTGGCAGCTAAACGCAGGCGACATAGAACTGTTCATCACTGAACTGGGCGGCCAACATGCGCCTGTAACTTTCTTCGCTGGCTCGGACAAGCCAATTCAGCCTTACTTCCTCAATCTCTGGCAGGATGAAAAGGCGGACCTCTCCAGCATACCACTGCTGCAATACCTCCGCGGCGACTTCTTCTGCCTCCCATTCGGTGGCAATGCAGACCCTGTGGACGGCGCACAATACCAGTGCCACGGCGAAACCAGCGCATGCAACTGGAAGCAGACAAAGGCATCAGAAGAAGATGGAAAGGCAATCTTCGAGTTCGAGCTGGACGGCAAGATACGCCCAGCCCACGTGGTGAAACACTTCGAGATGCACGAAGGCCAGTCAGTCCTCTACGTGAAGCACACCGTCACTGGTCTGGACGGCAAGATGCCATACGGGCACCACACCATCCTGCGCATGCCTGAACCCAGTGAAAAGATGTACTTCTCCTGCGGCAAGTTCGACCTGGGAATGACGCCAACTTCACTTTTCTCGAATCCAGAAGGCTGGGAATACCAGTACCTTGCTTCAGGCGCGGTATTCGACAAGGTAGAGGCAATCCCAACCATCTTCAAAAAGCCTGACACCTGCGACTTCTCCACATATCCCACGCCAGTTGGCTATGCCGACCTGTTCGCGCTGCTGAAGAAGCCAGCAGACAAGCCAGCATGGGCATGCGCCGCATATCCAGACAACGGATACCTCTACTACTCACTGAAGAATGCGGATGAATTGCCATCAACCACAATATGGGTGTCAAACTCGGGACGCTATGAATTCCCATGGAATGGTCTCGCCCGCTGCTTCGCAATCGAGGAAACATGCTCCTACTTCGCAGACGGATGGAAGCCATCCATCGAGGAAAACGAACTCACCAAGAAAGGCTGGAAGACCTGCGGCACATTCCAGGCAGACAAGCCATTCACGGTGCGCCACATCCAGGGCGTAGTCAGAATACCCGCCAATTTCGGCAAGGTCAAATCCGCAGATTTCGCAAAAGGCCAGGTCACATTCACCGACGAGGCTGGCAACGCCGTCACCGCCAAGGTGGACTGGGACTACCTGGTGTAATACAACGCAAAGACGCA
>JAFSTJ010000870.1 GCA_017450525.1 Victivallales bacterium
CCTGAACGCAGCGCGTCTGCCAATTCCGCCACTCCGGCTTATGTGTCCAAAACGAGGCATAATTTACCATAATGGGCAATATTTGCAAATCATAAGGTTTGATTTTCAAAATCCATTTTTCAGTAAATATTTAGTGTGCTGTAACTTTTAAACCTGGCAATTACGTATAACTTAAAGAGATTTCAACATAACGGAGGTTATCATGGGCATATTTGAGATTGGAGCTGCGGCTAAAGCCGCGTCAATTCAGCTGGCGGCCTTATCCAGCGAGGCGAAAAACAGTGCATTGGCGGCGATAGCGCAGGCATTGAAGACAAATGCGGCGGCAATTTTCGCCGCCAACAAGCAGGATTTGGAGGAGGCGACGGGCTTGCCCGCACCTGTGGTGAAACGGCTGACATTTGACGAGAAGAAGCTGGCTGATGTGCTGGCGGGAATAAAGAGTTTGATTTCGCTGCCTGAACCTGTGGGCGTTGTGCAAAAGGCGACTTTGCTGGACGATGGTCTGGAACTGCGCCGAATATCCTGCCCCATCGGCGTGATTGGCATGGTGTTTGAGGCGCGTCCAGATGCGCTGGTGCAGATAGCTACGCTTTGCCTGAAGAGCGGAAATGCGGTCATACTGAAAGGCGGCAAGGAAGCACGACGTACCAATGCCGCACTTGCGGCGGCATTGGTGCAGGCAGTGCCCGAACCCGCTGGCTGGCTTAACAATCTGGAGACCAGGGAGGAGGTCAAGGAAATGCTGGCCCTCTCGCAATTCATCGATTTGATTATTCCTCGTGGTTCCAATGCATTCGTGCAGTACATAATGGCAAACACCAGCATTCCTGTAATGGGGCATGCTGACGGCATCTGCCATGTCTATGTGGATGCAAAGGCTGATGTGGACATGGCGGTGAAAATCATCGTGGATTCCAAAACGCAGTATGTTTCTGTGTGCAATGCAGCGGAGACGCTGCTGGTCCACAAGGACATAGCTGCCGCATTCCTGCCCAAGGCCGCTGCCGCCCTGAAGGCAAAGAAGGTGCGTCTGCTGGGCTGCCAAGTGGCCCGTCAATATGCGGAAATGGAGGAGGCCACTGAACAGGACTGGTCAACTGAATATCTGGATTATATATTGTCTATCAAGGTAGTTGATTCCTTAGATGAGGCAATTGCCCATATCAACAAATATGGCTCTGGTCATACTGACTGCATTGTTACCAATGACGCAACTGCCGCGCAGCACTTCACTTCGCTGATAAAATCAGCGGATGCGTTTTGGAATTGCAGCACCCGCTTCAGCGATGGCTTCCGCTATGGGCTGGGGGCAGAGGTCGGTATCAGCACGGGAAAACTGCACGCACGTGGGCCTGTGGGACTAGAGGGGCTTTGCACCTACAAGTGGCTTCTGACTGGGCACGGCGACATTGTGGCGGACTACGCCTCTGGCGCAAAGACCTTCAAGCATACGCCTATTTCAGAATAGTGGACAGTGGACAGTGGATAGTTACCAATGTTTATTGTCTGGCTACTAACCA
>JAFSTJ010000871.1 GCA_017450525.1 Victivallales bacterium
ACGCTCTGCTGGAAGGAATTCAAGATCTTGCTTGAATGCAGCAAAGTGACTGCCGATGACATAAGGCATCTCAATGACGTATGCGCGAAGGGGCTGGCCATGTCGTTTTTCCCAACACTCATACAGCAGTTCTTCGGCAATGAGAAAATCAATATGGACGAAAAAATGCGATTGCTCAGCGATATGCTTGACTGTGTAAATGCAGGGCAAAGCGTGGATTCGTTGTTGCGTGCGACATTTAAGTGTGTTAGACAGTAAATAGAAACAATCAACTTAAGGAGTAAGAAAATGGGATTTTGGTCTGGTTTATGTTCATGCGTTTCATCGGTTTGCCGTACGGTTTGCAGTGCCATAGGCAGCGTGGGAAGAGGTGCATTGAGCCTTATCAAAGGCTGCGCCATTGGCGTGGGAAAGATAGTAGGCGGCATTTGGGGGGGCATTGGCAGGATGCTGGGCGTTCTGGCACCCCAGGAGCAGCCTGAGGAAATAGGCGAAAGAGCCATACAGGGTGAAGAACAGGGAATCAAGCCTGAACAGTTCAAAACCAATCAGGAATACATCCAGGCATTGCGGGACAAAGTCAAATTCGACCGTGAAAAATTCAACAAACTGAGTGAAGAGGAAATGCATGAGCGTCGTATGCTGGGCACGAAAATCACGGCCAAGGGCATTGAGGAGCATCTGAATATAGAGCCCATCCCAAACAATTTCCTGGTGACGACTGGTCTGCTTGGCCTGAGTGTCGGCCAGACACTGAAATTGCTGGAGGCCACTAAGGACAAGAAGGTGTCTTTGGACGACATCACAGACTACCTGAAGGAGAGGTGCAAGGGCGAAAAAATCCAGGAGGCGGACGAGGCCATCAAGACGGCAATTTCCGCCGACAATCCTTCACTGAGCAAGGAGCAGGTCAACCAGTTTGTCCTGGATGCACAGGACAAACTGCGCGGAGAGGAACTCAATATCCCCGAAGAGGAGAAGCTAGAGGAGTAGATGAAGCGTTAAACAACAAAAAAATACAATAAATTAAGATGGAGAAAAGAAATGCAAAGTATCGTGAGAATTTTGAGTGCGATTAATGAAATCTATAAAAATAATGGGGGGGTGTTTCCCAAGGAGCAAAACGTATTGGAGGATGATGGCGTATTCAAAGAAATTTCCAAAGAACTTTTAGAGAATATGCCTGATGATGCCAATATACCTGATTTCCTTGGAAGATGTCTTGCGCAATTTGCGGAAGTGCTTAGAACAATGTCAGGCCACATCTCCATGAAGAAACCTACGGCAAGGGACCTTATCGCCTACTGCGGGACAGGCATATATCAATCACCTGTGGAGGTCAAGGGCGTTAATGTTTCTAATATTATAGGCATGTTGTGCAGCATTCCTTTCGCTACCCCCCTATTAGGCCCTGATGAAATCAAGAAAATGTTAAAAGGCAAGTCTGCCGCCGAAATCAGGGAAGTATACGAAGACAAGAGAAAGGCGGTCATCCAAAAACTGGCGGAGAGCAGATATGATTTGACAGATTTTGCGGAAATTGCCACCAATCAGAATGGCGATCCTGCACAAGTTGTCATTGCAGCTGCGGACAAGGGAAAATTCCTCCAGATCACAATTGATTCCAGGAATTGGTATTTCCAGCAGATTCTAGAAAAATGCCGCCCTGAACAGAATAACGCTCAATCATCTGATGATGAGGATAGCTCTGAAGATGATTTCATGGAAATCGACATGGTATCTCCTGAAAACGAGACCGAGACTTGTAAAAAATGAGCCAAATTAAAAAGAGGTGTTGAAAAAATGATTGGAACTTTGATTACGCTAGTTACTGTGGCGGTCAAGGCAGCCGTGACCGCAGTTACCGCCGCCTTGCCTAAAATCGCCGCCGCCGTCATGAACCTGGTCAACAAGATACCGCAGAATCTATGGAGACCGCTCATTGAGTTGACCTCGAACGTTGTCAAAAACATTTCCGGCATCAATGATTCAGCCTGCGAGATAGGCGAGAAGGCACGGGTGGCCGCTGAAAAGAACGTCAAGCCAGAGGATTTCAAATCAAAAACGGACTATCTGAAGCACCTTCAGGACAAGATTGAGATTGACCGCGAAAAGATGAGCAAGTTGTCGCCTGAGGAACACATGGCCAGGGAATTGACTGGTGCGGCGCTGTTCACGCAGAGCATCGAAGAGAAATGCGGGTTGAAGCTGCCTGCGGAAGTACTCTGCACACTGTCAAAGATTGCCATGCCAGCAGGGCAGTTCCTGATTCTTGCGGAGAAGTTGAAGAATTCGGAACTGACAATGGATGATGTTGTCAGTTACCTAGATGAAAAATGCCCTGGAAGCAAGATTGCGGATGTGGATGCCCTTCTCAAGGAGGCCGTC
>JAFSTJ010000872.1 GCA_017450525.1 Victivallales bacterium
CTGGATATGGATGACTGGTGTATTGGGCATCGCCACCAAATACGCAGAGGGACTGCTAGCGGTAAAATACCGCGTGCAAAACCCAGACGGCAGCTTCTCTGGCGGACCGATGTACGCCTTAGAACGAGGATTGGGATGCAAATGGCTAGCGGTACTTTTCGCCATATTCACCATACTCGCCTCTTTCGGCATCGGCTCTACCATACAGGCCAACACCATAGCAGCAGCCATGCGCCAAACTTTCGGCGTGAACGAATACATCACGGCAATCGTAGTGTTTATTGCGGTAGGCGCCACCTTGTTCGGCGGCATACAGACCATCGCCAAAGTTTGCGACCGATTGGTTCCCTTCATGGTATTCTTCTACATTACAGGATGCCTTCTCATTCTATGCATGGGCTACGACACAATTCTCGACAGCATCAAACTCATATTCTGCTCCGCATTCACAGGGCACGCAGCCGCAGGAGGATTCGCTGGCTCAAGCATCATTATGACGATGCGTTACGGCGTAGCACGCGGACTATTCTCCAACGAGTCGGGCATGGGATCGGCACCCATTGTGGCGGCAAGCGCCAAAACAAAAAATGCCGTGCGGCAAGCCCTTGTCTCGTCAACCGGCACTTTTTTCGATACCGTGATTATCTGCGCGCTTACGGGCATCGTGCTTGTGAACACCGGCGTATGGAACAGCGAGCTGAGAGGCATGATGCTCACCAGCAAAGCTTTCGACACCATACCCTATGTAGGTTCGCTTTTCCTCAGCATCGGACTTGTCACCTTCACCTTCTCCACAACCTTGGGATGGTCGGTGTACGCCGGGAAATCAACCGAATATCTGTTCGGTAAAAAATATGTAGCCTACTACAAAGCCATATACCTCATCACGGTATTCGTTGGCGCCATACTCTCGCTCGACCTTGTATGGAACTTGGGCGACATCTTCAACGGACTGATGACCATTCCGAACCTCTTCGCCCTTTTGCTGCTCAACGGGGTAATCGTGAAAGAGACGCGGCATTTCCTTTGGGAGCAAAGACTGGAACAGGAAAACTGATTATTTTTGACATTTCACTTTCTATCGTATTTTTAAGGGACACGCCCACCCCCCTCACTTATCGAGAATCTACGACTTACAAGAATTATACGATTTGAGAATGGGGATTTACGATTTGAGAGTTTTTCGCAACAACAAACATTAATTTTGCAATCACAAAGGGGTTGGCTTAAAACAAATAAAATCAATAACCAAAATTATAATCTTATGAAGAAACTGAAATTTACACTTTGGTTCTCTTTCTTCTCTTTATTGGGGACAGGAACCGCTTCAGCACAACAACGCATCGTCATGTTGCAACACAACGGGACATCCACTCCGTTCCGCAATGTAACCACCGCCCTTGCAGATGCCTATGCGGCAGCCGAAAACGGCGATACCATTTATCTGCCAGGAGGCTCCTTCAGCTGGCCTGGCGAGATTGCCAAGAAAATTACCGTTTACGGAGCCGGCACTTGTCCTGACTCCACCAAAGTCACCACCATGACTTATGTCAACGGCATGAGATTAAACTCTGGAGCGGAGGGCTCGCACTTCGAAGGACTTTATTTTACCGGAGAGGTAGGAATGGCAGAAAACGCAAGCATTGACGACATTGTCATCGCTCGTTGCTGGCTGAACAGTTCGCTGAATTTCAACTCGGGCAGCACCATTTCATACGGTCTGATGCTTATCAACAACATACTCTGCGGACAGATACACCTAAAGAATGTGTACAACACGCTCGTAGCCAACTGCATTCTATGCGGTGGCATCGAAGGCTCATTCAACAACACATTCATCAATAACTATATCTCTGGCGGCACACGACGCGATTGCTATTACGGAAGCTGCGACACTTACTTCATTGAAGGTGATGCCAATATATTGGAAAACAACGTCATCAATGTACGCACAGAATATATCGAAGGTATCCGCGGCACTTCCAATGTATTCCGCAACAACGCTTTTTCCATAACCGAATTTGTATGGGGCACCAACACCATTCAAGAAAATAACTGGTTAGGAATCACTCCTTCGAACATATTTGTAAATGTAGAAGGCTCCAATCACGACACTTGGGCAGCATTCAAATTCACCAACGATTACCATCTGGTCGACGAAAGCGCCTACACTGGCACAGACAATAAGCAAATCGGCCTTTATGGCGGGCTCTACCCGTGGCGCGAAGGCTTGATGCCGCTCAATCCACACATACGCTTGAACTCATCCTCCGACCAAGTGGACGCTGAAGGAAAGCTGCAAATCAATATCCATGTCGGAGCGCAACAATAATCAATATCGTTTAATCCACAAATCCATATTGCCATGAATATCAAACACATTATACTTGTTATATCGGCAGCCTTCGCATCAAGCACCTATGCACAACAACGAAGCGTCATGCTGCATCACAACGGCGAAATTACACCTTTCTCTAACCTTGGGGCATCGTTCAAAGACGCCTACAACGCAGCCGAAGACGGTGATACTATTTATCTGCCAGGCGGCACATTCGAACAACCAGGCGAATACAAAAAATCACTCC
>JAFSTJ010000873.1 GCA_017450525.1 Victivallales bacterium
CCTTATATAAAATATAAAAAAGTGGCGCATCATCCTGCAATCGCAGCAGGTTGATGCGCCACATTGAACGTGGGGTGTGCCCCGCGTATGGCTTTGGCTTTATTTCACTGCCTGTGCACCATATTGCTGCATTGCTCCGAAGAACTTCATGACGTTTTCATCGGGATAGCGGTTGGCGAACATGGAGACCTTGCTCTGGATGGAGCCGACCTTGTTCATGCCCAGTGCACTACGGAAAACGTTTGCCGGTGAGTTGGGGTCATAACTGGCCTTTTCTGTATATGTGGCGGAGAGGAAGCCAGCCAGATATGCCTGGTCGATGATGCCCTTGAAAACGGCTGGATCCTTGATGGAGATGTTGTTCTCCACGCTTTCCATCCCAGTGCAGTCCTCGAAGTCCTCCCATGCGTCGTCAGTCACAAAGAAAGGCTTGATGTTTGGTGAGATGGTGACTGCGGCATCGCCCTTCTTGTTTAGGAAGAACACATTGTTGTCCAGCTTGACTTTCTTGGTCTTGTCAATGCCCTTTGAGTTGTCGAAGCCATAGAAGACGCTAAGGCCCAGGATGTTGTGGTGTATATTGGCCTCCACATTGGTATTGCAACGTACAGCAAAACCCATGTCGGTCATTTCATTTGTACTGCTCCAGGTGAAGAGCACTGTATTGTTGGCGAACTCGAATTTCACTGCGCCGTTCTGGTTCTTGGTGCAGAGTATATCGCATGCCTGCCTGCGGCTGTTGATGAAGACATTGTTGAGAATCTTCACATCGCCTTCGTGGTGGCTGATTTGAATGGCATAGTTGGAGGCGTTCAGGAACACGCAGTTCTTGATGGTCAAGTTGCCAGTGGTCTTGCCTTTCATTTCCGCTGAATCGATGGAGGCGTATGTCGTGTTGCCTTTCGCTGGGGGAATTAGGTACATGCCTGTTGCCACGCCTTCTGGCTTGGCTTTTGTGGCATGGTAGCTGTTAGCGTCGCCCTGGTCGATGTAGAGGCCATCGATTACAGTTGGCTTGCCCTTAAGCACATCTGCCTGGTTTGCCGAAGCCCACATTGCGAAACTGACTGTGCCGCCGTCCATCTTGGGCTTGGTCTGGTTCATCTCATTAGTAGGCTTGAGCATGGTGGGGTACTTTGTGATGTCCCTTGTCTTGAAGTCATCTGCATAGCCGCCGATGATCGAGATTGGCTTGTCAATCATGATCCAGCCGCAACTGGTTTTGCCGTGGTAGTTGCCCTGCGCAACATGAATTGTGTCGCCAGGAGCCGCTTTCTCCAACGCATTCCAGATTGCCTTCAATGGCGCGTCAGGAGTGTTGCCTGCGTTCTTTTTCTTGCCTGTTCCTGCGGAGACATACCAGTCTGCCGCAAAGGTTGTGATTGCAGTGGCGCACAATGCGCACGCAGTGAGTAGAAATCTGTTCATCTTTCCATCCATAAATTAAAAGGTTGAAAACTAAAATTGATAGGTCAATATCGAAGAGGTGGGCGAGTTCGGCATTGTGGATGTGGCTTCGCAGAACAAGGAC
>JAFSTJ010000874.1 GCA_017450525.1 Victivallales bacterium
TTTCAATTGGGTTGTGAAGAAATTTATTCTTATGACACTCCCATTGCCATGGATAGTCACTTACTTGTTCCAACAAAAACTTTCAATATATTATATGAAACTTTCAATATATCTTTAACTTTCATATAAAAATCTTTAACTCTTATACATCTGCAATTTAACACTTGCTTTTTTGCAAAAAACGGCTAACATATCGACACGAGCAAGGGAAATACTGGCCAATTTCCACTTGCAGAAGAAAACACACAACAAAAAGAAGGGACGATTATGCACGATGACAAGATCATGGATAAAATCAATGCCTACATGGCAATCCACCAGCGACTGGGCAGCAAGGGAAATGGCGACTTCAGTGCCTTTGCGGAAAAAATCGGCGTAGAGGAAAAACTGGGCTATCCTCTCATAAAAGCAAAGGGGCCTGTTGGCGAGGCAATTGAAATCTACGACATCCCCCAGGAGGAAAAGGAGAAGGTACTACGGCAAATATATCCATTCCAACCAGTGCCTTCAATGGATGAGGTAATGTTTGACATCCATGAGGAAAAGACCTTCACTGTAAAGGATTTCATAGTAATGCGGGACCACGACCTGAATTTCCTTGTGTCGCCTTACTTCTGCTCGTCAGGCGGCTCAGTGCTGGACTGGATTTCCAGGAAAAATGATAATGAAGAGGAGGAAGATGATGACAGCGACATTGTGGACTTGAAAACCATTTGCTGAAGCAGAGGTATTTATCCACAGATTGCCACAGATTATCACAGATTATTTCCAACTCAAAGTTAAGACTGTGGCAAATCACTTTGCGACTATAGTCAAAAGAAAATATGTGAAAATCTGTGACAATCTGTGGATAAAAACATATCTCTTCGTTAGGGGAAGTGCTTGATGAAGCTTACTTCCCAATGTTGCCCTGGAATGGCTGCGCCTTTGTGAAGTCAGGCGCAAAAGCGTTGTCGCCGTTTCCTTGCTGGACGAATATCCTGGTAAAGCCCAGTTCCTGCGCGTGGTCGCAGACCTGTGCATACTCCTGGCTGGAAAGTTGCGTGGTAAGCATGTTCCTGCGCTGGCATTCAGGCATTGGCATGAACTGGCTCATTATGGAGATTGGCAGCAGTGGACCAAACTCGTTGTAAAGAGTGTCCAGCACGGCGATGCTGTTGTTCACATAACCTGGCAGAACCAGATGTCTGACTATGGTTCCGCGACTTGCTGTGATTTCGCCGCTGGTATCCCATGGGCGCAGGAAGCCCGCCTTGTCCACCATAGTCTCAATTGCGGCCAAGGCGTAGCGGCTGTAGTCGGCATCTCCAATGCAGAGGGATGCAAGTTGGCCATCCGCATATTTGAAGTCAGGCATGAATACATCTATGATTTCAGCAGCGCGGCATATCGCGTCTGGCTTGGCATAACCTGAACTGTTCCAAAGGAAAGGCAAGTCACAGCCTTCGTCACGGAGGATTCGGCAGGCGGCAAGCACAGTTGGCATATAATGCTCTGGCGTCACAAAATTAAGGTTGTGCACGCCTGCAGCAACGAGGGAACGCAGCCCATCCAGAAACTCATCAAAACTGTATGCCTTGCCAATGCCTTCCTGCGAGATCTGGTGGTTCTGGCAGAAAAAACAGCCACAGGAACACCCTGCGAAGAATACGGTTCCAGAACCCTTTGTTCCGCTAAGACAAGGCTCCTCGCCAAAATGAGGCAGCATGGCGCCTATGCGCAACTCCGATGTGCAGCCACAAAATCCCTTTTCGCCTGCATTGCGATGCGCCCCGCAATCACGGGGACACAAATGGCATTCATCATATTCCTGAAACAAA
>JAFSTJ010000875.1 GCA_017450525.1 Victivallales bacterium
GTCAGCCGCTTCTGCCGCGCCACAAGCGCAAAACCGCGCCCAAGCTCCATCATGAACTTCTGGAAGTGTGTGATGAGCAGGCTTTCCAAGTCCTTTTCAAGATGGCTTTCGCTTTCGTCCAGTCCAAGAAATTCCAGCACGAGGGGATCGCGTATCACACTCTGCGGCGTCATCTTGTCAATCGGCTTCAACGGAACGACTTTGGAATTTGCCCCACACCCTTTTGCGCGATTCTCAAGCAGACGCTCATAGTAGAATGAGTTTATCTGCCGCTGCAGTTCGCGAACACTCCAAAGAGACTTCCGTGCCTCTTCAAGATAGTACTGCCTCGCCTCTTCGTTCTCAACGGAAATCAACAGCCTGTAATGGCTCCAGCTCAATTGTTCACACAGCGTGTGAACTTTTGGGAACGACAGGAAGAACCTGCGCATATTGAACAGATTGACACGAGTAAATCCTGCTCCGAACTCTTTTGTCAACCTTTTAGACAACTCATCAATCACCCCATCGCCGTATGTTGCCTTCGCCGCACCGCCTTGCCTTTCGACAATCATCTTGCCCACAAGCCAATATGCCTTGACCATCGCAAAGTTGGCAGTCGTGCGGACAACTTGCCGTGCCTGCTCAAACACATCGCGCACCTTGTCATAAAATTCGCTGTCAACAAGCTCCTCCTTTGTCTTCTTAGCATCCGCAATATTTCTTTTCGCTCGCTTCTGCATAACCATATTATATTTCTACCTTTTGCTCCCCTGCCCTTGCCCTAGTCGCAAACGCTGACATCTTGATGGACAGTGTTCTGGCAATGCTGCATGGTTCTCTTAGTGCCTTTTCGTCTCTGTTACTTGGGGCTTTTTCGCCGTTACATAGTAACAAATAATAACTCGCTATAAGATACCGCATATTCTGAAACTTTCCCTGTGATTTATGTTTTTTCTTTGTTTTGATCCATATTCTGCGTGTTATGAGTACGCTAACGCAGGCATATATCATTCCAGGATTACAAAGTCAGTTCCAGGCACTGCCTGGCGGAGGCGTTCCGCAAGTGGCCTACCGCGCACAAACACAGCAGTTGAGAACACATCTGAATGCACGCCTCTTTTGGTAATGGCGGTGACCGAGGCAAATTGGGTCACAGGTGTACCCGTGGCTGGATCCATGATGTGCCCAATCTTGCGGCCCTGTATGATTCTGCTACGTTCGTAGTTGCCGCTGGTAGCGACAGCACAGCCCTTCAGCCGCAGCACACGCGCCACGGCATTCTTGTCATTTGGGTCTCGTATAGACACCTTGAATGCATCTTCGCCGCCAGGCACCTTTTCCGATAAAAGAAGGTTGCCTCCCAGGTCAATCATATACATGTCGATACCGTATTTGTCCAGTATGGTCTTCGCAATATCAATAGCATAGCCCTTGGCAATGCCGCCAAAGTCCAATGCCATGCCCTCCACGGGAAAGTGCGCAGAATGAGCATTGTCGTCAAATTGCACCTTATTCAGTCCAACCTTCTCCAATGCCGCAGTTATTTCCTCCTGATTAGGCAGGCTTTCCTTCTTTTTATGGAAGCCCCAAAGACGCATGACTGCGCCGACAGTAGGGTCAAACGCCCCCTCCGTCAATGCAAAGGCCTCGCGGGAGGCGATGATTATATTCCACAACGCATCGCTGCAAACAAATGGTTCTTTGGAGGCAGTGTCATTGAGGCGATGCAATTCGGATTTCGCATCGTAGGCGTTGATCACATTGTGAAGTCCCTGCAATTCAAACATAATGTCCTGGAACGCCTTGTCCAGCACAGCTTCGTCCCTGCCCCAAAGGGAAACACTGCCAACTGTATTGAACACGGCAAGATTATAGTTCTTCCCATACATTCCCTTTTTGCCGCGCAATACCAGGCATAGAATAAGCAGCAACGCAATTATTGCAGTTATTATATAATATCTAATAGCACTATTCATCTTTTAATCTAACTTCAAGACCCCATTCAGCAGGCTTCTCAACCTCACTTGTCAGGCACCAAAGCACAGGATATGGAGGACGCTGCGCTGGTGCGTCGCCGAAGCCATCCGTCATGTACAAAAATACCTGTGGTTGCAGTTCAGGATGCTGCTTTATATAAAGGAATGGTGGGCACAAGGATGTACCGCCCAGGCCATTTATGCGTATTTTGCTGGTGTCGATTGGGTGATCATTGTCGTATGTATTGACACTTTTAATGCACCTGTCGCACTGTATTACGGTGATTTCGTATTCGCCGAAGGCCTTGCACAATGCAGCCAGTTCCGCAACGAACGCGGGCAGATATTCCTCCGTGCTGCCACTGGTGTCTATCGCCAGCACCAAAGTCAATTTTGGCAGACGTTTCCTGCCAGGCAGATACAATCCCCTGCTGACAAAGCGCCTGTTGGGCGGCAGCCAGTCCCTTTCTCCCCGCACAAACATTGTGACATACGATGCCAGAAGTTGCTTCCATGAGAGGGTATCCCTTTCTTCTGGAGCAACGAATTTGCTGAAATGTCCAGGCAATTTGCCAGCCTGCTTCATGCGTGTGGCGGTATCGCCGAGTATTTCCTCCCAATCCACATCTGCATCTTCAAAAAGTCCGCTGCCTGCCTCATTTGTCTGCTCATTCTGGTCAGCCTCCCCTTCTCCCTTGTTCCGTTCACTTCCGTCCCCATCACCCTGCTTGTCGCCTTTTTCCTTCTTACCGTCTTCTCCGTCCTTTCCGTCCTTGATTTCCTTTTCGCCCTTGCCCTCATTGGCGTCCTTGTCATCTTCCTGCGGGGCGCCACTGCCCTGCCCTTCCTGATTTTCAGGCTGTGGCAGTGAACGTGCCGCCTTCGGGGCCTGGTATTCGTGGAAATCCTTCGTGTCCAGGCAAGCCAGTTCATCGCTTATGCGCTCATATATCCATTCGGCGGACTGTCCCACCCAGTCCTCCTGATATGGCAGCATTTCCTCGAAGAATCCGTCTGCGGTAAGTATCAAATCCGTTTCAATGTCGCATGCATAATTGAAGCGCTGGATGTCCCTGTCCCCCAGACGTTGCGAATGGCGCATCGCGCAATGCCATACCTCGTGCGCCACCAGTCCCATTCTTTCCTCTGGTGTCAGCGACAGGAAATAATCTACCTCAAAATAGGCCTTTTTGCCGTCATTCTGGGCAGTGCCGTAAATTGTGCCGAATGTTGGCACCAGTTCCAAATGGAATGCAAGACTTGCCACAAAGGGATGCTTTTCCAGCATATCCGCACGCGCCTGTGTCAAAAGACGTGCGCAAAGTTTCCGCCTTTCTTCACGGTCGCCTTGCAATGCTGTTCCTTCCCTTGGCATTGTCATAAACTACTGCTGCTTTTGTGCATTGACGCCCAATTTGCCCAGCAGCGTGGCATAAGCGGGATGTTCGGTCAGCACTTTCCTGCGTGCCTTGTCAGTAATACGCTCGAATATGCCATTCATCAGCATGGTTGCGAAATCATTGCCCAACTGCAATGCGAATTTCAGCACCGTATCTGCAAGACGTGCATAATCGGAGGCATTTTTCTCCATAGACAGATAATAAGTCAGCGCCCCGCACAACGCATATATCATATCAGGACGAGTCGGCACGGATGGCACCATTCCATTCAGCAACTCATTGCGCAGCCCGCTTCTGAAGAACATGCTGCGCAGGAACGCCAGAAATTCAACGGCGGCGCCAGCGCCCACAAGACCAGGCACCGCGTATGTCAGCATATTGCTATGCCCAGTATGCTCGGCAATCTTCAGCATTGTGCTCACGCGCTCCCAACTGCGGGGACTTGGCCAGCCACGCTCCAGCATCTCGCCTTCCTGGCAGAACAGCAATTCTGGACGATAGCGTATGAAATTGACCACTGCCTCATGCACCTTGTGCGCCTCCGCCCAGGCGATAAAACTCTCTGCTTCAGGCTTGACTTCCACATGCATGAAACGGTTCGCCAATGCACTTGACATTGCACATGCAACGGCATTGTCCTCAACACGGTTGCCAGCGGCAACGATGTACCATCCATTGGGCACTGTATATAAATCGCCCAGGCGCCTGTCCAGAATGAATTCGTATGCGGCGACCTGAAGTGTCCTGTCCGCCGCAGTCAATTCATCAAAGATGATGATGCCCCTGCTATTCTTGTCTCGCGGCCATTCCGAAGATACCAGCCACTTGACTGCATCATTCTCAGGCACGGGGAGCCCTCTCATGTCCACAGGTTCCCGCTGCGCCAGGCGCACATCAACAAAGCCGATGCCCAGTTCTTTCGCCAGTTCTCGCACGAGGGTGGATTTTCCAACGCCAGGGGCACCCCATATCATAATAGGAGGTATCATCTGTGCAGGCTCTTCAAGATAGTCCTGCCCAGACCACAAAGCGTGCAAGTTGTCCAATAACAGCGCACGCAACTCGGTCATGGACAAAGTAGATAATTTTGCCTTTTTAGATGATGACATAAGTTATAAATAGGGGGTAATTTCAAAACTCTTGAAAAGACAAGCCTTTCCCGCTGGCTGAAGCCAGCGGCTCCCGATAATTTACGGCAGGGCGCAATAACTTTGAAATTCCCTTTAAGAATTAAAAAAATAGTCTCTCTTTCTCCTCATCAAAGCACAACCCTATATACAAACTCCCGCTTTTCCGATTTCGCAACGCGAAATCGGAAAAGCGCAGTTTGGGATAGAGGTGGGGTTTGGGGAGGGGAAAGGGCCA
>JAFSTJ010000876.1 GCA_017450525.1 Victivallales bacterium
ATGCCAGATTCCGCATCAGGACTATCTATGGTTAACCCGAGTTCTCTTAATTGCATCATGAACATTTCTGTTGCCTCTCCTGGTGGAATGGCTACACCGTATGCTAGAAGTGCGTCGATAAGGTTCGACAGTAATACCGTGCTGTTGTTGCAGCTGCATCCATGAACAAGGGACATTAGCGTGACCGCTCCTGCGTTCACGATTATAGCTGAACGGTTACTGTGTGTCCTGTGCCGGAGAAGATATGACTGGTCATAACGCGAAAACCGTTCATTTGAGGGCTAGTTGTTCTGGGCAAGCGCAGTCTGCACAAAACGCGACAAATGCGTGGCCTGGCAATCAACCTTAAGCGTGTACCTCTTGATTGCATCACGGTAGTGACGGGAAAAATCTGTCTCGTAATCGAAAAGGAACGTTGGATTAGCTTTTACATATTCGTTGATGCTGTTTACGCTGCTAACAAACGCATCAGGCGAAGACCAGTCGTAGATCTTGTTTGGAAGCGAAGCAACCTCCTTCAGTCTGTAGAGCAAAAAAGAAAGCCGACTGGTGCTGCGTTCGTATGACTTGAAAAATTCCTTCATTCGTGTCTGGAAAGACATTCCGTATGACAAGATGCCGTTAGAAGGCATATTCAGTGCATCGTACAGATGCGCTTCAGTGAATATACCATCATCGTTATTGAAAAGCTCAAATAGATCTTTTGCAAGGTGTATATTTATGTTGCACATCCATAGAACATGGGCAGAAGTTCCAATGCGTATGATTGATTCAAGCATTGCCATGAATTGACGCCTTGAAACAAAAGACTTGACAGACAATATGGCCCTAACGTCATCTGCAAATCGCTTTAATGGAGCCACAGATATCCTGTCTCTCACATATTGCGGCATGAAGCACTCTTTTCCATGCTTGTAGGCTTCGAATGATAATTTATCTGCGATTCTGATATCCAGATGCTTTTGCAAAGCCATGTCGGTCTTCTCCGTCATAAATCTGGCGAACAAATCGTCATTTTCAGATACCAGTACGGCGGATTGAATTTCCTTGAAAAAAGCTTCCAGTTGCTCGAAAGGCATACAGTAGGACAGACATTCCTTGATAAACGGACCAGGCTTCCAAGATCTATCCTGCCCGCTTGTATCGCCCTCGTTTCTCTTTGTCACTCGTCTTGGTGTGGAAAACAGGGCTATTGATGGGATGAAAGGAATCACATAGGCGATGTCATGTTTTGTAGCCTGACGCGATTGCACGGGGTATCGCGCAACAACATCGAAGAAGTGTGAAAGCCAAACGGCATCCGCGTCCTGTGATTTTCTGAGTTCCTTAAGCAACTGGCTACCGGTGTTCTGAATAAAAGCATCGTCAAGCGGCTGGAAGCAGAATTCGCGCTGTAACTCCGCAGACAGCATCTCACCTGAACACTGCTCAGGAATTCGCATGGGTCTGAAAAATGCTCCAGACTCTCTCAGGCCGTCATATTGTCCATCCCAATCCATAAGTTGTTCCTTTCAGATTTCCAATGTAAAGAAGCCCTCGTCTGGATTCCAGCTCACAGAATGCCGTGCACCATCCCGGTCACAGAAGAGGAACTGCGAAGCTCCAAGATCCCAATTGTGGCAGAGTCGCCCTTGAA
This sequence comes from Victivallales bacterium, assembly GCA_017450525.1. Lineage (GTDB taxonomy): Bacteria > Verrucomicrobiota > Lentisphaeria > Oligosphaerales > Oligosphaeraceae > RGIG3456. The sequence goes on from JAFSTJ010000876.1 coordinate 1,637, forward strand.
TTTTAGACTTGACACCATCGAAGATATCGTTTATCCGTGCTGGCAATGAAGCGGGCTTCAGACCATTTTGTAGATCGACAAGTGCCGAGTAGATGTCGAAGTTCACTTTTATTGACAGTCCCAGATTGGTTTCATGCACAAAGAGCAGGTTTCGCGTCATGCCATCGTTCGCCCCAAAGGGCGAAATCGCGAAATGAGCTGGTCTGGAGTTTTTCATGAAGAATCCGTTCGTTTCATCAGGATCTGCCTGACCAAGTGTCGCCAACATAGAGCATGAAAAAAGCCCATCTGGGAAAAGATACCCTTGGATTGTTGAGCAGAGTTTGCGTTTTTTTGTGGCGAGATTAGGATGTGATGTATCATTGTCAAGCATTGCCCGATACTCGTCAAGCCTACCCCCTGCGTACACAAAGGCATCGAAAGCGCCAATCGCACGCTTCGCCATTCGAGAAAGTATCACCCGAAGAACATCCAGGATTGTTTGTGCTATTTGAAACTCAGGGTCGGAAACAGGCATATCGAGGATGTTCGGGTCCTGCTCAATGCTCCGCACTTCAGAAAACAG
>JAFSTJ010000877.1 GCA_017450525.1 Victivallales bacterium
ATTCCAAACGTACATAACATTAACACAACTATCTTCTTCATTATAATCTCCTTGTATCTGTATGAACTAATTTCCCCCTAAGCGCACCAAAGATTGCCTCGACTGGCAAAATACAGGCGGTACTTCAGGCAAATCATCGTCACAATAGTTAGGAAAACAGCAAAGCCGGCCAAAACACGAATCGGAAGACCAAGGCGTTCACCAAGAGTGCCCCCCACCTTTTTGAAGAAATAGTTGTCCAGAGGCACTGTTTTGCACTTTGGCTGATAGATAAGGGAAGTTTCGTTCTGGTCATGGCTCAAGATGGCAACCTTTCGCGACGGTGGCACATCGCCATCCTTTGTCGATAGCCCGCAGCGTGTGTCAATAATCAACTCAGCCTCGAAAGCCCAGCGTTGCAACGTCATGCATGAGCAGAATTCACGCAGCAGATTACGCTGTTCAGAAAGCACCTGCGCGGGTGGTCGCAAAAGCCCGCCCATCAAAATCTGCGGCATCATCACCACGGGAACGAGCGCCAAAGCCCAGCGGATGGAGCCAATCACACAGGACATCAGAAGGCCTATCACGCATGCACCGAAGCCAGTCAGCCAGTTGACGCCGAAGTGGCAGAATAAACTGCCAAAGGTCAAATCCTTCGGCATAAGTGCTGCCAAAGTGATGGATACCATGCAGAACACCTGGAGAAGAAGCACGCCCCCCAGCACACATAGCTTCGAAAGAATGTATGCCGTCGGAGAAAACGCGCTGTGGCTCTCACGGTGAATGACTTTCCATTCGGTGACAATCTCCTTGCAGGAGCCCAGAAGCCCCATCCAAATCGAGGCGGAAATCATCACAAAGAAGATGGTGGCCCTGGCCTGTGCATGATGGGGAGATATTACCCCGTCCATCTCCGCCACAGCCGTTTTCACAGACTCTTCATAGTAGTCATTGGCACGCATCCGACGATAGTTTTCATACATGACCTCCGTGTTCTTGCGGTCATTTTCCACAGCCTTGATAAAGGCGTATGACTTTCGCATGATCTCGTCGGATTCCTTGTAGTCCCGCACACTGCCATACAGGGCCAAGACGATGAAAGCGGCGATGATGGGTGCCTGGACAAGCGCCAGAAACAACCCCGTTCGGTCTTTTATGAAAAGGCGACCATTGCGGCAAAGCAGAATAACAAAATGACTTAAATACTCTTTCATTATCATCCTTGCGTTAATTTCAATTACATGAAACTGCGTTTCCATTTATGCTGAATGGAAACCACAGAGGATAGGACCATTTCGGCGCTTTCGATATCGACAAGATGCACCATAAAGCGAAAATCATCGGTGGAACGGTTGTCTCCGCTTCGCTTTGTGGTCTGGGTGAAGGTCACATTCAATGCATACATGCAAGTGCCATCCAGACGATAGCCTATGTCGCTGAAGAAAACGCGTGGCAGTTCCGGCGGCTGCCAGGTCTGCCCATTCTCGCCAAGCCTCGCGCATAAACGGCCCCATACATCAGGATGCCTTTCACGAAGCCCGCTCCAAAAACTCCGACAGCCTGCCTCATCGCGAATCGCCCGCAGAATCGGACGCATGAAATCACGGTCGATGTCAAACGAACGCATCGCGCCACTGGCAGTACGGACACTGGCCGCACCGTAATTCTGCGGAAGGTTGACGAAGAGCGTCCCGACAGGACGATTTCCCTGGGACTGCGCCACCATCCAGGGGCTCTCCAGAAAATCCAAAACGACCTGCGCGACACATAGCCGCAGGTCCGAGTCATCCATAATGTCCTGCGACACAGGGGCGACATGCAGGCAGCCACTGCCCGCAAGGAGAAGTGCCAGCAGGCTGCACAAAGCAATCAATCGTTTGCCAATGGTTATTCCCATCCCATCTCCTCCCTACTTTTCGATTTGGACGTATGCATTCCAGACAACCACACCGTTTCCCACAGTGCCATCGCCCGCAAGAAAATCCGTGATAGTGGCGGTGAATTTCAACTGCTCCACCCCGTATGGCTCCATCTTGAAGGAGAGGGCAAGCGCAGGAATCTCAACAAGTCCCTCGCGTATATTCTTCTTGGCCGTGCGGGGATCCGTGACAATGAACTTAATGGCTTTCACGGCTTTTTCAGCCTCGACACCGATGTACTTGGAAATCCGCAGTCTCGGCAGAGTCTCTGGTCCAGGCCATGTCCATTGCGGATTGCCTGTTGTCTGTGCCATGTAATCGCGCAGCTCTTCATACAAGTCAGGGTACTTAACCTTTAGTTCCAGGCGGATAAACCTGTCCAGTTGGCGTGGACTTTGCAGCAGGGCAAGCAATTTGTCCGTGACATTGGAATAATTCAGAGGATTCCCCCCCTCTGTGCGGAGGGAATTGGTCACCTGGCTGACAAACACCAACGGCACTGTCTCATCTTGCTTGGCCTCAGGATGTTTCTCCCGTATTTGTGAAACATAGTTCGCCACAAAGCGGTTCCAAACGTCATCTGCCAGGAAGTGGACGAGCAGCTGGGCGCTCGCCCTGTCCAATTCACCTGCTCCAATAGCGGCCCGGGGCGCATATCCCCCTGTTCTGCTGGTGGTCGAGACACAGCCGCAGAACCAGAGGGTAGCCATTAACAACATGAGGAATATTTTAAGAGCATTCTTCAACATATTTCTTTTCCTTGATAAACCTACAGTCCTCCACCAGAAGGCATGGAAATGGGCAGAACCCTGACAGACGCCTTCCCGTTTCCTCCTGGAAAATCAACATAGACAACGGCACTGTTGCAAGCAGGTGGAATACTCGCGGTAAGTTCGCGTGGCACACCATTCGTCTTCAAGCGAAGCTGGCGGCTGGAGGGCATCTCCACCAGCGCAACCTGATAGGCCCAGGGTGCATTCTCCATACAGCGCAGTTCAGGAGTCATAAGAAGTTGACGCAAAAAGAAATGGCTTCCTGCTATCGCCAAGGCAATCCAGGGTATCCCCTTCTCTTTTCCCCACTGTTTCTCCGCAATGATGGCGATTGTCACGGCAATGGCATCCTTGATAAGTACCCGAATCACCTGTTCGCGCAACAGACGACTTTTGCGTTGCTGATATTCGGCATTCAGACTGGCAAACAACTCCGTTGCAACCTCGGTATGTACGTGTTCCGAATCCGCATGGACGGCCAAAGGTGCAAGCGGATTGAAACCAGGGTTCATTTCCGCCATCGCAACGTTCTTTGTATGCAGGTCGGTATAAGCGAACACCGTCGTACCAGTAATGCCATTCACGTTGATGTTGCGTGCAGAAAGAACAGGACCATGGCCTGTCGCGACGATGACAAACACCTTGTTCTGGAAGGAGCCTGAACTCTCCAGGCAATTCCACAGTTTCTCCTCCGTGGCAGGCGCATGGCCCTGGGCTGTCGTCAAGCATGCCGAAACCAGTTCCTTCGAGCTGGCGGTGTCGTTCCACCCAGCCAGAAATGCGGTCAGAAGCAAGGCTGCATGGTTGTAGAAATCGGACAGCCCCTTGTTGGCGTAGCGGTCGGTACGCCTTAGTTCCGCCGCAGCCTTGTTCCATGTTACATTGAACGCTCTTTCACTCTTCTTTTTCTCTTGCTCCATTTTGAGTGCGTATGCCTTCAACTGCTGGCGTTCCTCAGCCGTGGCATTTTCGGGAATGACAACTGGCTTCCAAAAAGACAGCATCTGCTCCATGTCCTTTGCCTTCATCTCGTCTGACAACTCATTCTCAGCCGGTTCGGCATACTGTCGAGCAATCTGGTCATGGACTCCCAGCATTCGGTTCAGATTCGCAAACGCCTCGGCGGGACGCTGCTGCGCCAGCGCGTTGAGTGCCAGGTAGAAATAGGCTGTAAGCACATCCCTGTACATCGGGACGTATGCCCCCCGCGTCGCCAATTTTGAAATCTCATCCCATGTCAACGCCATGGTCGATTTATGGGTATGGGCATTGAAGTCCGATACGGCCTGTGAACAGGAAGCCTGGCTGCCAACATAGTCATGCCGAACAAACTTGCTGCGGCCATTGTCAACGGCCAATCCAAAGGACTTGACGTCGCCACAGCCTGTCAGGCAAACTGCCAGCAGACCAAGAAATGTTATACAAAGCGTTTTCATTGATCACTATTTACTGTTAGTTGGAGGCTTGATGCCAAAGGCTGAATCCTCTTCTGCTGACTCAACTATGTTCCTCGCAGCCTTCGTGCATACGTTCTTCAAAAGCGTTTCAAAGAGGTTGCGGTTGATGTAGTCCTTGTTGAACGGGCGGTCCTCCGAGTATTCGGCAGTAAAGGTATCTGCCAGAACACTCCGCTCACGCGAAAGGTCATAGACGACGATGTTCAAGTCAAGTGCATAGACAGTCCTGGAAATCCTCACTCCGCCATAGTGTACTCCGGAATTGGCGTCTTCCTTATAGTGGATGTCAGAAAGCACACCGAATACAATGTGCGATACGCCCTGCTTAAGCACCGCCTCCTGGACAGCCGTCAAATCCTCGAAACCGCCCCCGTTCTTCCCTGGCACAACGGCAAAAATCTCCGGTGCCAGCTTCTGGAGTTCAATGCCCAGCGATAGCGCGCCAAGCGGAAAGGCAAAGGTCTTGTTCTTCGCAGCAGACAACAGCTTTCCAAAGGGCTGCGTCAGTATGGAGAACTCCCTGCTTCCGAGCATCATCTCCGCCCCGCTGACGAAATCCATGATGGCAAGGCGAATGGGGTACTCCTCCTGAAAACGCGAGGGCAGCACGAGCCCCCCTGGCGAGAGAGGAGTTCCAGAGGTACCGATATCCGCATCACCTTTCTCCTTGCCTCCCAAAGGCGCCTTGGGAGCGGTCTCCCCATGCGCAGCCGCTTCCAGTTGTTTCTCCTTCTGGACGGCCTCTATGCTTTTGAGCACCGCCTCGTCAGGCGCATTCTGCGAATAGACCGCCCCCACCGTCATCAATCCAATCAATGTGACTATCAATAAACAACTTGCATATTTCATTCTATTATCCTCCTGAATCAAGATTTGAATAAACCACAATCGTTACCGCCTATTAGTGTTTTTGAGTCAGTTCCATCAGAACATCGCCCAGGTGGCCAGCCACCTTCTCCGCCATCGCGTTGAGCGCCATGGCCGGATAGAGGCGCTTGAACTCGGAAATCGTCATCTTCTTTGCGGGGTTGGCCTTGCTGTAGAGTTCCGCATTGGAAGCGTGAATGGTATTCAACTTAATAGTGGCCAGCGTCTTGCCGTTGCCCGTATCAATCACGTAGATGATGCCCTCCGCCGCAAACTCGCACCAGGCAGTGCGTTCATTCACGTCGTATGGATTCACGGCCTCCTCCTTGTCCGTAAAGGCAAACTGGGTTATCTTCGGCACAACCAGAAACCTCACGGCCACGATTCTCTGAAAGCGCTTCCACTCCGAAGCCTTTATCCCGTCAAGGCTCTTCTTTTTCATCTCCTCCAAAAACTCCGAAATGTCATGACTGTAGGCCATCGTGACCTTGTCCGTCAATGCATCCTGGAAAAAAGCCGTCATCTCCTCTCCATTCCGTTTGGTATCCTCCGCAAAAGAGGGATTAAGAAGCATCACATCTTTGATCTTCTCACGCTCAAACAGCTTTGATACAGAGTACTCCAAAGCCTCAATAAGTTCATCCAGACTGCCGAAAACATCAATCGAGCTGTACTCAGACTTGATGGCTGCCCTGGCATCCGTCAGATACATGCTGATGGTGTACTTGGTCCCGAATTTGCCGACTGCACAGCATAGAAGCGTCCCCACCTTTTCAATGACATTCGGCTGAAGTCTCTCGCCACGTTCGTTGACCAGGTGCGTGCCCTGAAAGCCAATCTCATTGATGAGATTCCCAAAGGCAGTGTCACTGCGCAAAATGACGCGATACTCCTTGGAATCCTTCATCACATTCTGCACAGTCGTCTCCAGCGCATGCCAGAAGGCGTCAACGCTGTTCTTGTCGATTTCCTCGGGAAGGTTTGGCTTGACGACAGCGAGGTTGCCGACACCACGCTTGACGATGCCCCCCTCGTTTTCAGGAGCCACCTTCACGGAAGCATCCTGTGCCAAAGCCAAGGCATAGCCAAAAATCCACACGACCAATATCAAATGATAGATTCTATTCATGACCTGACACTCCTTTATTCGCCTGCTGCATAAATCAATTCACATACCTCATCATAGCATCTGGAGACTATCTGCAAGGCGGCCTCCTGGCAGAACTTGTCATCCAACTGCGGCTCGCCAGTCGTACTTCGCAATCGTTGGACAAGCGTAAAACTGCTTTTTAATATCTTTCCATTGGGCAGTTGAAGCGATATCAGCACTGGAATGCTAATCTTGCTGTTCCATGCCTTGCTTTTCGTTCCCTCAAACACAGAAGTCTTGATATCTATCCTCTGCAACTGGCAGGAGAGAACGGCACTTCGTTTCTGCATAGCTGCGTCAATTTGAACATCCTGCCGCTCCGCCAGAGAATTCTGCAACTCCCTTGTCATGGCTGGAAGATGCCTAGCCATCGCCTCAACAGACGAATCATCCATCTTGAAGCCCATAACCGCCATACTCAATGGCCTGCCAAAGGCGGAAAATGCCATGAAGACCATCAATATCACTATTGAATTAAACCATCTGAACCTCTTGTTCATATTTGCATCCCTGTTTATTAATCTTTTTGAATCCTTGTTTGCCTTCCCTTTTCCCGTCATCTACCCATAGCCTGCTTTCCATACTTTTTCTAAATGTTCACAGCCATATTCTGTCAAAGCATATCAATTAGTTCTATGGAATTCTATGGCGAGGTCCCTCCTTCCCAGTATTTGAAGAAGGAAAGAGCAATATCACCGGATTGATCCGAGGAAAATAACAACTGCAGGGAAGCATCTGCAGGGATGCCTTCCATCTTCTCTGAAACAGTCTTTCCCCCATTCATGCCAAATGAAAGACGATTGTCTTGAAGAAAGACTCGGAAATCCTCCAAAAACGCCACATCCTCAATGCCGATACTCAAATGGACCAACCGCTTTTCTGGCCGCCACCAGCACTTCGGGCGGACAATCTGCACGCCTATGGTGCAGGGAGTGTTCCCACTGCAAAGAAAGGCGAACTCAAAATTTCTGGAAATGGGAAAGGGGACTGGCACCATAAACTGCTTTCCAGGCGAAAGCCGAAGAACCGTGCTGCGCGACGTCCGTCCATAGTCATTCGTTGGCTTTCCATCCTGATTCAAAACTAACAAGCCCGATTCCCGCTCTGGCGTGTCAAGGTAACCAAGACAATACGAACTTTTCGCATGAAGATTGCCACCAAAGGCGGGCGACAACTCATTGATGCTTCCAAGGGCTTCCGCCGGCATGGCCGCAAATCGCTCCACCGCCTTTCCATCCCCTTTCACAACGGCAACCACACCAGCCAGTACAACAGCAAGCCCTAGCCCAATCATCCCCCATATCGCCCGCTTCTGTTTTCTCTTTTCATCAACTGGAAGACACGCCAGCAGATTCTCCCTGAATTCCTTAACACTATGGAAGCGAAACTCTTCCTGAGAATTACATGCATTCAAAAGAAAGTTATTCAGCTTTTGATAGAAAAGTCTTTTTCGAAGTGGTATAACATCTTCCAGTTCAGGGAACTGCGAATACTCCTTTGCACTGTTGCAGGTAACATAGCAGTATAGTATATTTCCCATGGAAAACAAATCCTGGTCAACTCCGTCATAACTGCCATCCTCCAGAATGCGCGGATTGTCTGGTATAAACCACCTCGTCCCACCAACCAATTCCGATGAAACAGAATTTGAAGTGAGTAAACTGAAATCGCCGATTTTGGGTTCATCCCCCACAAAAATAACATTGTCCGGCTTAATGTCCAGATGTGCAAGTCCCTTGGAATGAAGAACTTCAAGCCCATTTAGCAGTTTCTGGAAAAGGCCGATAACCTCCGAGGGTTCCGGCAACTCCGCCCCTCTGCGCCTTCTTCTATCAATCCGCTCCGTCAAGGTGTCCGGCTTGAATGACATGCCTTCAACAGCACAGTTATTGGCGCACTCCATCGAATATAAGAAATAGTCCTTGGTCTCACCGCTTGCATAGATGGTGACCAGATTCGCATGCATGGGAATCTTTCCGCACAAGGTCTGAATGGAGAGCCCCTCCCGCTTGAAACGGCTTGGTTCCCACTGCTTGTACAAAACCTTCACTGCCACTGAACGCCCCAACCTCGAATCCCTGGCAATAAAAACCCTCCCAAAACCGCCGGCAAGGTCGCTTCCATGCATACAGCCCTCCAGCCCAAGCTGCCGGATGAACTCCGCAATTTCCTCTTCACTCAAACGAGGTGGGGCTTTGCGCTTCTTTTCCTTCCCCTGATCTTGCTCAGCCTCCCTGACGCGCGTGGTAGCCAACCTGGCAAGGTCCAACGACAAAGCGCCCTCCTGCCGGAGAGGGGCGTCATCCTGGCTATGTTGCCTCTCGTCTTTGTGCGGAACCTTCGCCATTGCCGTTGCTTTCAGTCGGATGAATCTTTTGCCTTATGCGAAAACATCTGGGTGACAACACCCATAGTGCTGGCCTCGCTTTGCCGATCTGCCTCATTCAGTTTCTGAAGCCCCGGAGCCATTTTACGTAGCTCTTCATTGGTCTTCCGCAACTCCTCCAGTTTTGCCTGGCACTCCTTGCAGGTGGTCAAATGCGCCCTCACCACTAGGTTCCTCACCAATGGCAGGTTGCCGTCAAGCAATTGTTCAAGCTCAATCTCGTCAATATGGGACATATTTATCCTCCACGTTCTTTTGGGAAGAGCTAATTTCAAAACGAATCAGACTCCTGTTGAATGCTTAGTGCCAAAGCCCTGACTTCGCGCAATACCTCATTGCAGTAGTTATAGACGCTTGCAAGCGATATTTCAAGTTCCTTGGCAACTTTGACAGGCGACTCCGCATTGAGTTTGCAGCGAAGAAAGCATTGCACCTTTCGACTGTCCATAGTGTGCTTGACTTCCTCAATGGCCTGACGCACAAGGCAGACTTGCCATTCAAAGGCCTCTTTGGCACTTTCTTCCTCGGTTGCATTATCCACTACCAAGGTCGTTCCTGGATTCGTCTCCTCTATTTCCTCAACACTTATCAAACGCTTCTTAATGATTTTTAGGCAGAATGAACTCACCATCTTCCGGAAATAGTCGCGAAACCTTCCCTTGCCTGGCTTGTAGATGAACTTCCCCTGAATGTCAAAGAAAGCTTTCATCACATCGGAAAGAAGATCCTGCTGCTCAGCCTCTGTAAGATGATAATCGCTTCCCTTAAGCCAGACCAATCCACGATAGGCCTCGTAAAAATCGTTCCACGCCTTTTCATCCCCCTGCTTGACGCGGTCCAGCAGTGTCGCTCGTGTAACATTCGGATACATGTTCGTTACCTCTTTTTTATTGCAAGCATCAGCGTTGATTCTATTATTTTCTATCAACTCCTGTCTGTCCCTGTCGTCGCTTGACACTCCTAATTCCTAAAAATCATATTGACGAACTCTCTCCATCCGAAACTCTTCGGAGCTTGAACCAGAGGTGCGGAGCCGGCGCAAAATGCAGACCAATTTGCAAAATCGTCGCCAAGCACATATATGAAAACCACGTATGCCCGCATGAGTTTATACTCTGAATCGCTCCAGGTATTCGCCATGGCATTGGACTGCCTTCGCAATGCCACCTTTGCAAGTTCGCCACAAACAACTCTTCGCAAAGCCGTCATGATCCTCCTCACATCCTCTGACGCCTTCTTTTCAGCGGTCTTTCCGTCAATGGAGTATTGCGCAAAGAAAAAACAGCCGTTTTTTCCCCCCTTCGATGAAAGAGTGGCTACCTCCGGTACCTG
>JAFSTJ010000878.1 GCA_017450525.1 Victivallales bacterium
GGATAGCTGTGAAGAAAAAGCACTCTTCAACTTGAAAATCGGGCTGAATGACGTATATTTCGCCTGTACGTCAATTACATGAGAAGTACCCAAGAGTTTTCCCTTAAATAAAATAAACAAGAAACAATTCTTTGAAGGAGAAGTTTAAATGGCGAATGCTGTTGTAATGCCGAAGGCAGGCAATTCTGTTGAAGAGTGCGTTTTGTCCGAGTGGAGTGTTAAGGTTGGTGACCAGGTGAAGGCTGGTGACAAGATTGGTGTCATTGAGACCGATAAATCATCGCAGGATCTGGAATCCACAGCCACTGGTACAGTGTTGGCACTGTTCTGCAACCAGGGTGATTTGATACCTGTTCTGCAGCCCATCATGGCTGTTGGCAATCCAGGTGAGGATTTCAGCGCATTGGCTCCTTCTGGCGCAGCGCCAGCCGCCGCACCAGCAGCCGAGGCCGCACCAGCCGCGGCACCTGCACCTGCCGCGGCACCTGCACCAGCCGCCGCGCCAGTGGCTGCAGCACCGGCAGCTCCAGCCGCCGCAGGCGACAATGCCGCCATGAGCCCACGCGCTCGCAAGTTTGTTGCAGAGCATCCATTTGTGGTGCCACAGATTCAGGGTTCGGGCGTGAATGGCCGCATCATGGAATGTGATGTGAAGGCCGCATACCAGACCGCGCCACATCTCAGCGCCGCCGCAGCCGCAATGATGGCGGACGGCATTGCCGCGCCAGCCGCTGGCACAGGCCCCAATGGAATGATACTTGCTGGCGATATGGGCAAGGCCGCCGCACCAGCAGCCGCAGCAGCACCAGCCGCAGCAGCAGCTCCAGTTGCCGCCGCAGGCGAGGACATCATCACCGAAAAGCCATTCGCCCAGATCCGCAAGATCATTGCAAAGCGCCTGCTGGAATCCCTCAATGGCATGGCACAGTACACCTTGAATGCAGAAGCCGACGTAAGCGGCCTGCTGGCGCTCCGCGCGAAGATCAAGGAAAACAGCGAGAAGTTCGGCCTGGCCAACATCAACATCGGCGACATGGTGATGTTCGCAGTCATCAAGGCATTGCAGAAGCATCCTGAACTCAATGGCGAATATGCCAACAACGTGGTCAAGCTGCACAGCGCTATCAACATGGGCTTCGCATGCGACACTCCACGTGGCCTGATGGTGCCAGTCCTGCACAATTCCCAGAGCATGTCGTTGGGCGAAATGTGCCGCACAGTCAAGAAGCTGGCAAAATCCGCCAATGACGGCAATCTGGCACCCGACCTGATGGCTGGCGCCACATTCACAGTTTCCAACCTGGGTTCCTTCGGCATCACCACATTCACGCCTGTCATCAGCGCTCCTCAGCTGGCAATCCTGGGTGTTGGCAAGACCTTGCTGCGTCCTATCCGCACCAAGAGCGGCGAAATCGTCTATAAGGACTACATGCAGTTCTCGCTGACCATGAACCACATGGTCATCGATGGCGCACCAGGCGCACGCTTCCTGCAGACACTCAAGGATATCATCGAGAACTTTGAACTGATCTGCGTGGCGGGTTGTTAATAATTTATCCACAGATTGATGCAGATTTGCACAGATTTTCTGTGTGAATCTGTGAAAATCCGAGGATGAAAAATAGAAATTTCTGGAATCAAGGAGAAAGGTAAATGTACGATCTGATCGTTATTGGTGCTGGTCCTGGTGGTTATGAAGCTGCGGCATACGCGGCGAAGATGGGAAAGAAGGTTGCCCTGTTTGAGAAGCAGGAACTGGGCGGAACATGCCTTAACGTGGGTTGCATTCCCACCAAGACATTCCTGCGCTCGTCAAAGGCACTTGAAGAATGCCGCGAGGCAGGGCTTTACGGCGTGAATGCCGGTGAAGCAAAGCTGGATATGGCGGCTGTGCAGGCCCGCAAGCAGAAGGTCATCGCCACATTGGTGAAGGGCGTTGCTGGTATGCTGAAGCGCGTTGGCGTGGAAGTTATCAAGGCAGAGGCCAAACTGGCTGGCAAGGGCAAAGTCGTTGCAGACGGCAAGGAATACGAAGCAGCAAACATTTTGGTGGCAACTGGTTCAGTGCCAGCATGCCCCCCAATCCCAGGCCTCAGGGACAACCCGAAGGTTTTGGATTCAACTGGCATCCTCAATCTGGACACCATTCCTGAAAAGCTGGTCATCATCGGCGGCGGCGTCATTGGTCTGGAATTCGCGTCATTCTTCGCGACAGTGGGTACAAAGGTCAGCATCGTTGAAATGCTGCCAAAAATCGCGCCAATGGTGGATGCAGAACTGGCAAAGAAACTCATGGCTGACCTGAAGAAGGCTGGCATCGAGTTCAACCTGTCCTGCAAGGTTACCCACATTGAAGGCGATGTGCTGTACTACACCGATCCAGAAGGCAAGGAGCAGAAGCTCCAGGGCACATGGATCCTCAGCGCAATCGGCCGTTCACCTGTCCTGAAGGGCATTGGCCTGGAAGAGGCTGGCGTTGAATTCGACCGCAAGGGCATCAAGACGGACGAATTCGGCAAGACCAACGTCCCAGGCATCTGGGCCTGCGGCGACTGCACTGGACGCTGCCTGCTGGCACATGCCGCCACACGCGAAGGCCAGGTTGCCGTGAACAATATGTTCGGCAAGCCGGACCGCATGAGCTACGTGGCAATTCCATCCGTCATTTACACTCATCCAGAAGTGGCGCAGGTTGGCGCAACAGAGGAAGAACTGCAGAAGAACGGCATTGCATATCGCAAGGCTGTCATGCCCATGGCGATTGCTGGCCGCTTCATGGTTGAGAACGAAGGCAAGTCTGGTACAGTCAAGGTTCTGGTTGGCGAAAAGTACGGCCAGATTCTCGGCGTCCACATGATTGGCGGCTGCTGCGGCGAATTCATCGCAAGCGCATCCGCAATGGTGGGCCTGGAATATACGCCTGACCTGGTCAACAAGATCGTGTTCCCGCATCCTACGACCTGCGAGGCACTGAAGGCAACAGTAGTTGAGCTTTAATTTAAATAACAAATAAGAGGTGATTGCAAAACTTTTGGCGAGGCATGCTTCTTTCGCTGGCTGTCGCCAGCGGCACTTGACCACTGGCTGTCGCCAGCGGCACTTGACAGACGGCTGCATGGCGCGGCAGTTTTGAAATCACCTCAAAGAACAAGAAGATTCAGGAGTTAAGAAAACAATGACAAAGTGTTTGGAAATCTACCCCGAGAAGCTGTTTGCCAAGGGTGAAATCGACTTTACGCCAATCCCAGTCTGCGCATATGACAAGACACCTGCGCAGGAAAAGAAGATGTACAAGAAAGAGGACTTCGTGACCATCTACCACGACATGGTCGTCCTCCGTACATTCGAGACCATCATCAACGAGCTGAAACTCCACGGCGAGTATGACGGCGTCAAGTACAACCACCCAGGTCCTGCCCACCTTTCAATGGGACAGGAAGCAGCCGCAGTCGGCCAGGCATATTCCCTGGACGTGAACGACCACACATTCGGCTCACACCGTAGCCACAGCGAAATCCTGGCAAAGGGACTTTCCGCAATCCGCAAACTGGATGACAAGCAGTTGATGGACATCATGAAGAACTTCTTCGGCGGCGCCACCCTGAAGGTCGTCGAAGAGAATTGCAAGTGCAAGGATGTCAAGGAACTGGCACGCCACTTCCTCATCTACGGCGCATACGCAGAAATCTTCGCCCGCACCACTGGCTTCAACAAGGGCTGGGGCGGTTCCATGCACTGCTTCTTCACACCATTCGGCATCTATCCCAACAACGCCATCGTCGGCGGTTCAGGTTCCGTTGCTCCTGGCGCGGCCCTGTTCAAGCGCGTGAACGGCAAGCCTGGCATCGTGGTCTGCAACATCGGCGACGCTTCATTCGCCTGCGGCCCAGTCTGGGAAGGCCTTATGTTCTCCGCCATGGACCAGTACCGCAAGCTGTGGGATGACGGCAAGGGCACTGGCATGCCTATCCTCTACAACTGCTTCAACAACCAGTACGGCATGGGCGGCCAGACCAATGGCGAGACCATGGGCTATCAGTTCATGGCACGTATCGGCGCTGGCGTCAACCCAGAGCAGATGCACGCAGAGCGCGTCAACGGCTACAACCCGCTGGCAGTCATCGACGCAGTTGCCCGCAAGAAGGAAATCCTGCTGGCTGGCAAGGGACCCGCTCTGTTGGACGTGGTCACATACCGTCTGGGCGGCCATTCACCTTCCGATGCATCCAGCTACCGCACAAAGGAAGAGCTGGATCGCTTCTTCGAGGCAGATGCAGTTGGCGGCAAGTGCGCTGTCAATGCAGATTGCAAGGGCACGTTCTACCAGAAGCTGGTTGACAACAAGATGGTCAGCGCTTCAGAACTGGACGAAACACGCGTCGCTGTTCAGAAACTGGTGTTCGATATGTTCAAGCTGGCAATCGATCCCGCCATCTCCCCATACGAAGAAGTCGGCTCCAAGTATATCGAGACCGTTACATTCAGCAACCAGAAGGTTGAGAAGTTTGATGACCGCAAGCCTGAACTGCTGGAGAAGCTTGAGGACAATGCACAGTACAAGAAGATCCAGACCAAGAAGCGCTTCGGCCTTGACGAGAATGGCAAGCCCTATTCCAAGATGGTTGCATACACATTCACGGATGCAGTCTTCGAGGCAATGGCTCATCGCTACACCATCGATCCTACCATGGTGGCTTTCGGTGAAGAGAACCGTGACTGGGGTGGCGCATTCGCCTGCTACCGCGGCTTGACCGAGCTCATCCCATACAAGCGCCTGTTCAACAGCCCAATCGCCGAGGCGGCAATCGTCGGCGCGGCAGTTGGTTATGCACTGTGCGGTGGCCGTGCAGTTGCGGAACTGATGTACTGCGACTTCCTGGGCCGTTCTGGTGACGAAGTGTTCAACCAGCTGTCCAAGTGGCAGGCCATGTCTGGTGGCGTGCTGAAGATGCCAGTTGTCCTGCGTATCTCCGTTGGATTCAAGTACGGCGCCCAGCACAGTCAGGACTGGACGGCTCTGGTGAACCATATTCCAGGCCTGAAGATTGTCTATCCTGTGACACCTTACGATGCAAAGGGATTGCTTAACAGCGCATTGGCTGGCACAGACCCAGTCATCTTCCTGGAGAGCCAGAAGCTGTACGGCAAGGGCGAGCTCTTCCACAAGGAAGGCGTGCCAGAAGGCTACTACGAAATCCCGATTGGCGAGCCAGATGTGAAGAAGGAAGGCAAAGACATCACCTTCATCACCTTCGGCGCAGCATTGTACGTTGCTCTGGATGCAGCCAAGGAACTGGAGGAGAAGTATGGCATGAGCGCTGAAGTCATCGACCTGCGCAGTGTCAACCCAATCAACTATGACAAGCTGATCGCCTCCGTGAAGAAGACTGGCAAGGTCGTCCTGGTCAATGAGGCAGTTGAGCGCGGCAACGTGATGCACAACATCGCAGCCAACCTGACACAGCTCTGCTTCGACTATCTTGATGCACCAGCCACAGTGGTTGGTTCACACAACTGGGTCAGCCCCGCAGCCGAACACGAGAAGGAATACTTCCCACAGCCAAGCTGGATCCTGGATACAATCCACGAGCGCATCATGCCTCTCAAGGGTTACACCCCAGTCACCAACCGCACGCTGGGCGACTTCGA
>JAFSTJ010000879.1 GCA_017450525.1 Victivallales bacterium
AACCACTAACCACTAACCACTAACCACTTCAATTTGCTTGCGGATTTCCTCGGCCACAGCGGGGTCGAAGAGGGAGGGTGTGTCGGTCAGGCAGGAGGCGGAGGCGCATGAGAGGGCTTCTGCGAAGGCATCGACCAGCTCACTTTCCTTAAGGCCTTCTGCAAGACGTCGCGTGAAAATGGCGGCAGTGCAGTCGCCTCCGCCGATGGCACTGACGACGTGCGGCAGAGGAGGTAGCGTGATTTTGTAGGATGAACCACGTGCAAAGAGCCAGGCAGGCGCGGCTCCGTCGGTCACAGCAAGGGCTCCCAGGCGCGAATGACGGCTCAGCAGGGCGTTCGCCGCTTCTGGCAAGGATGCGAGACCTGCAAGCTGGCGAAGCTCGGAGGCGTTGATTTTCAGTACGGTGACTCCTTGTTTTAAGGTGGGTTCAATGTTGTTGACAGCATCTAAAACAAAGGGGATTCCCTGCTGAATGGCTGCTTCTGCAACGCTGGCATAGAAGGTGGGCGGGATGCCTGGCGGGACGGTGCCCGAGCAGACCACCGCCCCAAACTCCGAGATGCGCTCTTTTATCAGGCGCAGCAAGGCTTCCTGCTCTGCGTCGCTGACGCTTCCCGACGGCTCGATGAGCTCCGTGACTTCTCCGTTCTCCTCGCTGATGACTGTCGTGCAGCAACGTGTCACGGAGGCTGTATCGACGATGAGGGAGAACGCGCCAGAGCCGATGATTTCACCTTTGAGCTTTTCGCCCGTGTCACCACCTGCGAAGCCAGCCAGCGCGATGGGCAACCCGAGCATGCGGAAAACGCGCACGACATTCACGCCCTTGCCACCGCCACACTGCTTCACCAGATAGGCACGGTTCACCTGCCCATGATTCACCTTTTTGAAGAGAAGCGTCTTCTGCCAGGCTGGATTCAGGCAGATGGCCAGAACTGGCTTTGGTTCGGTGTTCAGTTTCATCAGTAGTCCAGGGTCTTTTTGACGGCTTTTACGACATCGTCAGGCTGCGGAAGTATCATCTTCTCCATTGCAAGAGAAGACGGAATGGGCAAATCCTTTGCGGCGACGCGAGCAATTGGCGCCTCCAGCGCATCCAGGCAGTGTTCTGCAATCAGCGCGGAAAGCTCGGCACCAACGCCACCTGTCAGGCAGGCTTCCTCGGCGATGACGATGCGCCCCGTCTTGCGCAGACTTGCAAAGACTGTCGCTGTGTCCAGCGGCTGCAGGCTAACCAGATCCACCACCTCAATGCCGATGCCCGCCTTCTCAAAGGCCTGCTGCACAGCTAGGCAAACGGGCGTCATGGAGGAGTAGCTGGCCAGCGTCAGTGTCGGCACCAGCTTGCTTGGGAAAACCACCGCCTTGTCCAACGGCAGTGTGTAGTCGCCGTCAGGCACGATGCCTTTCTGGGGGTAGAGACGTTTGTTCTCGATGACAACCACAGGGTTGTTGTCGCGTATGGCAGCCTTCAAGATGCCTTTGACCTGCATGGCATTGGAAGGGGCCACCACCTTGAGGCCAGGCACGCCCACCAGCAGGTTGCTCAGCATCTGCGAGTGGCTGGGGCCATAGCCGCCCTTGGCGCCGCCAGGTGTGCGCATGACCAGCGGGACGTTGACCTGTCCGCCATACATGTAGTGCAACTTGCCCGCGCTGTTGAGGAGCTGGTCCAGAGCCAGCGCGATGAAGTCCATGAACATGATTTCCACGACAGGGCGAAGTCCCATCATGGCGGCTCCGACCGCCATCCCCGTAAAGCTGTTTTCAGAGATGGGAGTCTCCCAGAGACGTTCTGCGCCGTATTTTTCAAAAAGACCGCGCGTCGCGCCGAATGCACCACCGTAGATGCCGATATCCTCGCCGATGAGAATCACGTTTTTGTCACGCGCAAGCTCTTCATCAAGAGCTTCGTTGACCGCTTTCGAGTAGTATAGTTCTGGCATGGTGCTTCTCCTGTGGAATCAGTTTGCGAAGAGGTCTGAGGTGGCGTCCTGCAGGCCACCTGTCGGTGCGTTCATCGCCTCTTCGGCTGCTGCTGCGATGGTAGCCTTGGCGGCATTGGCGGCGGCTTTCACCGTCTCTGGCGCAAGTCCGCGCTGCACGAGGAGCGCAGCGGTGCACGCGATGCTGTCCCGCTTCGCCATCTCCGCCTCCTCCTCGCGTGTGCGATAGACGCGCGGATCGTTCTTGGAGTGACCGCACTGGCGGTAGGTCATCACCTCCAGAAGCTCAGGACCATTTCCTGCACGGACGCGCTCGATTGCCGCTTGCGCCGTGAAATAGACCGTCTCCAAATCAAGCCCATCGCAGACGCTTCCAGGCATATTGTAGGCAGCAGCACGCGGTGCAATGGAACCGCTGGCGCAGGAGTGCGCGATGGGGGTGCTCATGCCATAGAGGTTGTTTTCGCAGAGGAAGAGAATGGGCAGTTTCCAGAGGGAAGCTATGTTCAGCGTCTCGTGGAAGGTGCCCTGGTTGCTGGCACCGTCACCAAAGAAGCAAATGGCTATCTCATCCTTGTGCTGGTACTTGAGTGCAAAGGCAGCACCAGCGGCGATGGGGATTCCGCCGCCCGTAATGCCATTCGTACCGAGGAAATGGCGGTCCATAGCGGAGAGATGCTGCGAGCCACCGCGCCCGCGGCAGTACCCCGTGAGCTTGCCCATGAGCTCGCCCATCACGCGACGCGGCTCCAGCCCACGTGCCAAAAGATGGCCATGACCGCGATGGTTGGAGATAAGCCAGTCTGTGTCGCGGGCGGCGGAAATAACGCCCACGGCGCTGGCCTCCTCGCCAATGCACAGGTGGGAGGTCCCACCCAGTGCTCCCTTGGCGAAAAGCTCGCCTAGGGTCTCCTCGAATGTGCGTATCAGCACCATCCGCTGGTACATCTCAAGCAACTGCTCGTTTGGTATCTGCATAATCTGTCCTTTGGGTTATTGAGTGTTTTCACTGTAAAAAACGCTCACGTGCCAATAGTTAATTGCACTCATGGCAAATATAGTTGGAGAGGTTGCCTTATTGCCCCAGCAGGAAATCAGGGATGAACTGGTGATGGATTTCACCATCGCTCATATCAAGCTGGTCCATTGTCAAGAGCAATTTCCTGTCGGTGGTTTTTATTTCTTCCAGAGCACCATATTCACGTAGGCGAGTATCCTCGGTGGCTAAAAGATACGCGACTTGGACATAGATGCGTTCCAGGCCCTTGTCGCAGACAAAATCAACTTCTTTATCTTTGATACGACCAATAGTAATCTGATATCCTCGCCGTAGAAATTCAAAATAGACGATGTTTTCGAGCAGTTGGTCAATGTCACGCCGTAAATTCCCACGTATTACTGTATTTCGCAGGCCTGTGTCCATCACATAGAACTTCTCGTCAACGGCAAGGATGCGTTTCCCAAGCAAGTCCTGGCGTGGCACACGGGCAATGAGAAATGCCTCTTCACAGGCCGAAAGGTAGTTGAGCACGGTTTCTATAGAGGTGTCCCTTTGTTCACTCTTGAGGAACATTACGATTCGCCTGGCCGAGAAAGTATGTCCACATTCCGTCATGACAAAGCGCACAATTCTGTCCAGCAAATCAACATCACGAATCTGTTTTCTTCGAACAACATCTTTCAGAAGAATCGCGTTGTACAAGTCCTGCAAATAGGCATGTGAGGCCTCGTCATCATAACGAACTTTTGCCAGAAATGGCACGCCGCCAGTCATGAGGTAGCGGTTAAAAAGCCGTGATTTCTCCTCCCCTGGAAAAACTGGTTCCACCGCTTTAAGAAACTCCGAAAATGAAAAGGGTGTTAGGCGGATTTCCACATAGCGCCCTGTCAGATAGGTGGCCAGCTCTCCAGAAAGCAGTTTGGAATTGGAACCTGTGATGTATATGTCGGCATTTTTGCGCATCCTCAATGAATTCACGGCCTTTTCCCAACCTTCAACATCATGAATCTCATCGAAAAACAGATAGACGGTTTCATCACCAGCTTCTTGAATGTGCTTATTCGCATATTCGTATAATACGTCTTTTATCAGAAATCTCTGGTTCTCTTCGTCATCAAGCTTTACGGATAGTATCTTTGCATGTGGATTTGACTTGCGAATCTCCTCCTGTATCAGCTCCAAAAAGACCGATTTGCCGCTGCGCCTCATCCCTGTTATGACTTTTATGACATCCGTCCCTATGAAAGGACGCACTTTTTTCAAATATAGCTCACGCTGTATCATTGCCGTATAATTCCATTGTGTTCACAATATTCCACTAAAAGACCAAACATAATATAGTGTCAGTTATAACTGATACAAATCGATTTATCTTTATTTTTGTCAGTTATAACTTACAGAAGCTAAAAAAAACTCAATTTAAATGGACATTGTAGGATTTGCCATCTGGGGCAGTTGTTAAAAAATCCATAATAACTGATAGTTTCTGTAATTCGCCTTCTTTTAATATGTTAGATATATGCATGGAGACATTTGGAATAGAGGTCGCAAAAAGGTCCGAAATTTGGTTTTGATTAAGCCAGCCCCGACCATCTCTTGAATAGAGAGCGATTTGGCTTTTGCCATCGTCTGTCGTGTAAAGAATAATACTGCCGTTTTCTGGGATTATAACTGACATAATAGTTCCTCCTTGATTTGTCAATTTTGAGATTACCTCTTGAATTAGCATTGAGATGGTTTCAATAATATAGCTAGAAAAAAGTATGTTGTCAAATTAAATAGTCTAATTTTTATTAGATTTTTTTGGAAAATATCTTCATTGATGAGATTAGCCATGATTTTTCTCATTTCTCCAACATCTACTACGAATATCACCTTTTTATAGCAACTTTCTTCAAATGCCTATAATAAAAAAAGGTGACTTGTTGAATTTCGAAAAACCGACTTGACAAGCCCCCCAAAAGTGGCTACATTAGACCCCAACCCTAAAGGGCGGGGCCCCGCTTTGGGGGGCTGGCAGGGAATACTTCATCCCCCTAACGGGGAACAATCTATAATCACCTAATAGGGAATAACTTATATCCCTAACAGGCAACAACTTGCAAGCGCATAACAGGAAGCACGTTATAACCCATAACCAGGAGAATCATCAAATGAATACATGCAAGGTTGGCGAATACGACAACTGCGTGGAGCTGGTCAGCGGCAATTTCCGCATTGCGGTGACGCAGGATTTCGGTCCCCGTGTGATAGGCGGCTTCATAAAGGGCGGTGAGAACATCTTTGTAGTGATGCCCAATGAGCCGATGAAGAGTGTTGACACGGGGTTCAAGCTGCGTGGCGGCCATCGCCTGTGGCACTCACCCGAGGCGGCTCCGCGCAGCTATGCGGCGGACAACGTGCCAGTCAAGGTGACCAGCACCGACGAGGGACTTGTCTTCGACTGCGAACCCGAGGCCATCACAGGCATCAAGAAAACCATCACCATCAGCCAGGGAGAGGAGAACTGCTTCGTGCTGAACCACCAGCTCACCAACTGCAGTCTGGGGGATGTGACGCTGGCGCCGTGGGCCCTCTCCATGATGGCGCCTGGCGGCATGGCGGTCATCCCCCAGGGACGCGACACCACGCGCAATCCCTACGCCATGGACCGTGCGCTGACCCTCTGGCCCTATTCCAAGTTCAACGACTATCGCCTTCAGCTGGAGGACGACTACATCTTCCTGAAGCAGGACACCAAGGCCACCTCCCCCATCAAAATCGGCTACTACGCCAGCGACGGCTGGATAGCCTACGTCCTGAACGGCACCGCGTTCGTGAAGCTCATTGAGTTCTACGACCAGAACGAGGTCAACTACCCCGACAACGGCTGCAACCTCGAAAGCTACTCCTGCAAGGAGTTCTGCGAAATTGAGACACTGGCTCCGCTGTTCGAAATCGCCCCGCAGGAATCCTGCGAGCACATCGAAATCTGGCAGGCCATCGCCGACATCCCTGAAATCAAGACGGGCGCCGACTTCGACAAGTATGTCCTGCCGCAGATCAAGGCGTAACGTACTTTGGTAGTTACCGATTAGCTATTAACTATTAGTGATTGAAACATAATGTGTATTGGAAAACCAATAGCCATTCACCCCAAAATGCTAATTGCTAATAGCTAACCCAGTCTATGAAGTTTTTTTTCCAATGCAACCAAAAAAAGCTCCTCATATTTGTATTTTTATTGATATATGATATATTTATGGCGTTAATGAGTGATTTGGAGTTCTATTGATGCTTCTTTATGTTGAACGCGGGGATTTTTGTCAAAACCTGCTTCTTCATTTAAGGAATAAGTCAATTGAGTTTTTAGCAAGTCAAAAAGGAGAATGAATTAAGAAGCTGCGAAGCAATGATTCTATGGCATAGAATCATTTTTTGATAAAGAAGGCAAGATTTGATAGTCGGGTAAGTAATCCGATGCGGTGCTTGTACGAATCTCTGTGAACTGCAACTCTAAAGAAACGTGGACAAACGCATCAAGAACGCCCCACTAGGGTGTTGTGTGCGTGTTTTGTCCACTGGTTGTTGCAGACCAACAGAGATGCATTGCAGATGACACCTTTTTTTTGTGCCTGGGCAATGAACAACTGCAATCACCTCCCCAAAAACTGTAAAACACCTTAACCGGAGACCTAATATATGAAAAAACGGTGTGGTTCAACCACGCCAAACAGCCTGGCTTACAGGCTTTACCACATATCCCAAACATAGTTGGCGTTCTCACGCCAATTGGTGCCCTGTACGAATCTCTGTGAACTGCAACTCCTAAAGGAATCGTGGACAAGGTACACAAGAACACGTCGTATTCAACAAACGGCGTTGCTTGTCGTGTATTGTCTATTTCATCACAGAAAGCAGTACATGGCCAGCAACGCCGTTTTTTGTTTTCAAGAAATCCATAATAACAACACAAGGAGTTCAGAATGAAGAAGGTAGGGCTTTTGAAACGCGTCTGTAGTTGGTTAGTTCTTTTGATTGCAATACTTGGCATTATTTTCTTTGTTTCAAGAAAGGAAGAGATGAAGAACAATAATCCCCATGCTCAAGAGAATGGCACGGACAAGGGATTGACGAATGGCCAAGGAACTTTTGTCAAGCGTACGTCAGCCGATAATGTACCGCAGATTGAACTGGAGATTCCAAAAGAGTTTCAAAAGAAGATTCCGCGCACGGAGATTTTGGCACGAATCGAAAGAGAAAAGGAACTGCTTCCAAAGAGAGGAAGTGAACCGCGCCAACATAATCCAGTGGCTGTTTCCGGCAATGATTGCGGTAGCGTTGCCATGCCGTCATCAAGGGACTATTCCAATAAACTGTTTAAAATCGTCGATTATCGCGAAACACTTGAGCAGCCTGCAATAAGGAAATCAACATATAAAGGAATAGTTACTTGCGAATGGCTTATTTCTCTTGATGAAACAATGGGAGCCATTGTTGTCAAGGAATTGTATCATGAATATGAAAGTGGTCCACGTGAGCATATTGCCACAGCAGAATTTGCCGCCGACCAGGTTGTTGCACAGGTTAAAGCTCAGCATAGCCTGCTGGATTTTCGTGATAAGGTTGAAGAACTGGGACTGAGCTTTGCGGAAGTCCTGTTGACAGATGACAAAGGCGACTCACTCATTGTCATTACAACGCCATCCGCCACACTTGATTCTGCCGACAATGCCATTGAACAGTTGCGTAATACCAATATGTGCTCATTTGTCGAAGTGGATTCAGTTGTCCGCCCATCGAAAACACCAAATGATGCGTATTATTCTGACCAATGGTGGTTGTCAAAAATAGGCGCGCCTACTGCATGGAATACCACAACAGGTTCAGCATCTGTTCTAGTTGGTGTTGTCGATACAGGTATCGCATACTTCCATTGGGATTTACAGAACAATCTCTGGAGAGGCCCTAATGGTGAATATGGCATTAACACATTTGGTGGCCAGAACAGTACTGCGAATTATTGGGTTATTGATGACAACGGACATGGTACACACGTTTCTGGAATTATAGGTGCCGTTGGCAATGACGGCGTGGGTGTTTCAGGTGTAAACTGGACAACTAAAATCGTTACAGCAAATTATACATATTGTGGTGGCACGAATATGGGATTTGCAACAGATAGTGTGGCTGGTTTCGAATACTGCAAAAAACAGGGATGTAAAGTCATTAATTTCAGTTCTGGCGCTCTAGCAAATGACGAAGTCATCAACCAGACATCGATTCAGACATTCAACTCAGGTATCAATTCCCTCCGCAGCGCTGGTGTTATCCTTGTGTGCGCGGCTGGAAACGAAGCCAACAACAACGATTCTCTTGCAAACTATCCTTCCAATTGTCCACAGGATAACGTGATAGCCGTTGCAGCCACTACATCGACAGACACATTGGCATCGTTTTCAAATTATGGCATGACAAGCGTTGATATCGCTGCACCTGGATATAATATTCTTTCCACGTATGTAATGACATCGGATTTTGAGAACTATACTACTGGTTGGGCAAGCTTGAGCGGAACATCCATGGCGGCACCGACCGTCACCGGTTCCATTGCATTGTTGATGTCCAAGTATCCCAGCGAGAGCTACACACAGATTATCAACCGTATTTTGAATTCCGCCGACAAAATTTCCGCATTGAACTCGAAGATTCCCGATGGTCGCCGTCTGAATGTTGCCAATTCGATGAATTATCTAACAATACCAGGCAATGTGAAGGCCACGCAGGGAACGCTGGCAGATAAGGTTACTATCAGCTGGGATGCTACCACGGGCGCATCCTATTATCGTGTCTTCTACGCGACAAGCAATGATTCATCAAAAGCTACAGCGTTAAGCAGTTGGCAGACGGCCATGACCTATGATCACACTTCGGCAGTCAAGGGAACGACTTATTACTATTGGGTCAAGGCCGCGACATCAAGCGCCGGAGCCAATGCAAGTGGCTACAGTGCTTCCGCTGCAGGATGGATAGACGGTGGTTCCGACTACATTGATGAATATGAGCCAAACGACCTCATGAAAGATGCAATTGTCATATCACCTTCAACCACGAAAAAAACACATGGGCAGCATGGTCTTGTATATGACGAGTCAGCCTCAAGCTATAAGGAAGACAAGATTGATATTTTTAAGATCAACATGACTTCTGGAACAACATACGTCTTTGAAAGCAAGACTGTCGGCAATTCATCCGAGGCAAAGGATCCCTATGGTATAATCTATGACTTGAATGGCAACTTCCTCTTTGGGGACGATGACTCCAGTGAAAATGATGGAGGATATGACTTCAAAGTCGTATATACTGCTCGTTATTCAGGAGTCCACTATTTGGCTGTACGGGCATACAATACCTCAGAGATGAAGTACAATCTGACTTATTACGTCGGCAATGTCAATGAGAGAAAATACAATCAGGTTCTTACCTATGATGACATCCCTGCGGAAGGAGACAATCTTTCCATTAAGCTGAACAGCGGCGATGATGAAACTCGATGGATTTTCGAGATGAATGACAGGCCATCATGGCTTTCAATGACCCTTACAATCGGGGACAGTACTGAGGCTGTCACTGGGACGACAAAAACAATCACTTTCGCGGGGGAGGCGACACTGGCCATTACAGTTAATGCCAATACGACAACTACTCCGCGAGAATGGAAGAACTTCAATGTCGTCCTTGAGATGGGGTATGCGCAAATACAAATATTGCAGGCAGGCGCAAGTACCCTGGCTGCCCCGACTAATGTCAAAGCCACTGATGACAGGACAGACAACATTACGGTGACATGGAATTCCGTCAGCGGCGCCAAGGGATATCGTGTCGCAAGAGCTGCCAATGTTAATGGTACAAAGACAACATTCGCATGGCAGACCACAACCACATATACTGATACAACCGCGACTGCTGGAGCCACCTATTACTACTGGGTTCAGGCTGCGACAAATGCTGATGGAAGCGGAACGGTCAGTGATTACAGCGCTTATGATACTGGTACGAGAGGAACTCCTGCTGTAACCAAATACAGCCTAAACGTCACGAACGGCACAGGCAGCGGCGAATATGTTCAAGGACAGAAGATAACAATAAAAGCAGATACGGCTCCTTTGGGAAAGGTGTTCAGCCAGTGGATCGGCAATGGCGTGGCATATCTTGACAATGTCGCAAATTCGACGGCAACCGTCACGATGCCAGCCCAGAATATTCGTTTGCAGGCAGAATATACGGCGGCAACAAACAACAACGACCCATGGGGCGAAGAACCTTTCAGCGACCCAACATCACGTCTTCAGCTTGTTTATGTCAATGTCATCATGGATGGTGTACCTGCGGAAGAGGGTGACTGGATTGCCGCATACTGTGGAACCCAGATGCGCGGCAAGATGAAATTGCCTGCTGGAGGAAAAGGGTGGCTTAAGTTCACAACGTCCGTGCAAGGTGAGAAAATCACATTCAAGACATACGACTTGGGTACCAGAAAGATTCTCGATACGGCGGAAAGCATTCCCAGTA
>JAFSTJ010000880.1 GCA_017450525.1 Victivallales bacterium
ATGGCCAGTCAGGTACAAAATCATACTGTACCAGCTGGCCTTCCACAACTGTGGCTTGACTGCCCTAACTTAAATCGACAGCCTATGTTGCAAAGCATCTTCGATAAATCCTACTCAATATCAATGGCTGACCCATTACCATCTTTGGAATGTTTTTTTGACCAAACGAATTGATTAATTTGGGAAACGCGCTAAATTATGCGCCAATTTATTTGTTGTTTAACTAGTAACATAAAAGAGGAAAAGACAATGGCGCATAAAAAAGGACAATCTTCAAGCCGTAACGGACGTGACAGCAATCCAAAATATCGTGGCGTAAAGGCATACGGCGGTGAGTTTGTAACAGCAGGTAGCATCATCCTGCGTCAGTGCGGAACCAAGTTCCATCCTGGCAAGAACGCAGGTCTGGGCAGGGACTTTACAGTGTTTGCACTGTGTGACGGAACGGTGGAATTCGTGAAGAGCAACCGCACCATCAACATCATTCCTGCGGAAGCATAAACCTACATTCTTCGTATTTTCAAGGCCGTTCCTGTTTCAGGAACGGCTTTTTTTTTAATATGGCGCGTAGAAGAAAGAATATAAAAATACGCTTCAGTGCAAAGCACTTGAAAGTATTTGCCATTTTTATTGGGATTGCATTGCTGGTATTTGGTGGCACGTACATTTTCCAGCCACCTGTAACCCGTGGTGAGATAAAGCGGGCAATTTGTGCCTGGGCAACCCATAGTTCGGACATAAGCCTGGGGGAATGCATACAGGATGTTGTCAGCGTGTGGGACAGCTCAGCTCCAAAGGTTGACTATGTGCCCGTGGAAAACGAGGCTTTGGGCGGCTTCCCCGTTGCTGACAGAAAACTGCAGTACCTGGACAATGGATGCTTCTTCATCGGCTATGACGAGGAATTGCGCCTGCCAGCCTGGGTGGCATATCGCCTGTTTGACGGAAAATGGCATGACGCAGGCAAGCGTCCAGAGGCCTTCTTGCCTGACAGTCGTCTGTCCTCCCCAGTGAAATCCGAGGACTATACTGGAAGCGGATATGACCGAGGGCACCTTGCGCCGAACAGCGCCATAGCGCATTGCTATGGTACCGACGCGCAATTGAAGACCTTTGTTCTCAGCAATGTGGTTCCCCAGAAGCATGGCTTCAATGCTGGAATATGGAAGCAGTTGGAAAGGCGTGAATTGCGCAACTACGCGCTGCGCTATGGCGAGGTCTGGATTGTGGCTGGACCTGTTTTCGGCAAGAAGATACGCCGCACATCCTCAGGCCTGCCGATACCAGAGAAACTCTTCAAGATAATTGCCTGCATACGTGGTGGCAAGGTGTATGCGCTGGCATTCCTCATGGACCAGAAGGCCGACGGAAGGATAAGTCATTATTTGAGCAGCATCGACGAAATCGAGGCGCTTACTGGGCTGGACTTCATGCCAAAACTGACACCTGAGCAGCAGAAGGTCATTGAGGCCAATGCCGCCAGAAAGGCATGGTAATATTATTTATCCACAGATTGACACAGTTTTTCACAGATTATTAATGTAAATCTGCGTGAATCTGCGTGAATCTGTGGATCATAATTAGGAGTGTAATATGAAATTGTCTTCATTGTTGTTTTTGCTGGTCAGTTGCGTATTTGCGGCGCAGGTGGAGATTACGGTGTTGCAGACCACTGATACCCATTCTGCATTGACGGCGGAGGACAGG
>JAFSTJ010000881.1 GCA_017450525.1 Victivallales bacterium
AAAGGCCTTTACCCCCACAAGAGCATACGCCAGGTGGCGGCGATCTTCGGCAGGCGCTTCATGACGCAGCAATTCAAGCGCAATTGCTCGGCGGATGGCATACAGGCAGGTATAATCTCACTTTCACCAAGAGGCGGCTGGTCCGCGCCATCGGATATTTCCCCTGCGGCCTGGCCACTTAAATAAAGAGTTCGGTTCAAAAAGAGGTAGGTAATTGGCAGTTCGGCCCCGCTGGGGCCGTGAACTTTTGTGAGGCACGTTCCCCAGGCGGAGCGAAGCGACGCCTGGGGAAACAAGCCATAATAGAGACTTCGGCCCCAGCGGGGCCGAACTGCCCGTTGCCTCCCGTTATGGAGAACAAAGCTTAAATAAAAACAAGGCAGAACAATGTCAAAACTACTCATTCCAAAACAGTATCATCCAATTCTGGATTGCCTCACCACGGAAAAGGCAATCCGCAAGATCAAGGCTGACTTCCAGGCGAACCTGGCGTTCGAGCTAAACCTCCACCGCGCCAGCGCACCGCTTTTCGTATTGGCTGGAACAGGCATAAACGACGACCTCAACGGCATTGAGCGCGCAGTTCAATTCAATATCAAGGACATCGGAGACAAAACTGCCCAGATTGTGCACTCACTGGCAAAATGGAAGCGCATGGAACTGGCGCATCTCAATATCCCCGTGGGCGAAGGCATCTACACAGACATGAATGCCATCAGGGCAGACGAGGAACTAGACAACATCCACTCTCTCTACGTGGACCAGTGGGACTGGGAAAAAGTCATCAGCCAGGAACAGCGCAATCTGGACTTTCTGAAACAGACCGTTAGGCACATTTACACAGCCATCAGGAGAACGGAATATTTCGTGGCTGACGAATATCCAGAACTTCATCCCCAACTTCCCGAAGACATAACATTCATCCATTCAGAGGACTTGGAGGCAGAAATGCCAAACGCCACGCCAAAGGAACGCGAAGATGCAGTCACGAGAAAATATGGCGCGGTCTTCCTGATAGGCATTGGCGGTGCCCTTCCAATTTCAGGCACACCCCACGATGGCAGAGCACCAGACTACGATGACTGGTCCACGCCCAGCACACCAGGGCATAATGGCCTCAATGGTGACTTGCTAGTATTCAATCCTGTGCTGAACAACTCCCTGGAACTGTCCTCCATGGGCATCAGAGTGAATCCAGAGGCAATGCAGCGCCAACTTGAGATACGCAATGCAACGGATCGCCTCTCGCTGCAATTCCACAAGGCACTCATGGAAAACAAACTTCCACTTTCCATTGGCGGCGGCATCGGTCAGTCCAGGCTATGCATGTTCCTGCTAAAGAAGGCGCATATCGGCGAAGTGCAGGCTAGCATCTGGCCTGATGACATGGCAAAGCAATGCCAGAAGGCGGACATCAACCTGCTGTAGCCATATAAATAGCCCGCCATGCTGAAAAACATAGTCGTTCTTTTTCTTATCACGCTGATACCAGGGCTTGAGCTGAGGGCCTCTATTCCCATGGGCATATTTGGTGGCGAATACATCGGAACCCCAATGCCATGGCCCCTGGTGGTGGCGATATGCATCGTGTCCAACATCATCATCGGATGGGCTGTGTTCTTCCTGCTGGACCCTGTCATGAGAATCCTGCGCAAATCTCCGTTTCTGGACAGGCTGGCGCATAAATATCTGGACAGGGCGCAGGAACGCCTGGCGCCACAGGTCAAGAAATATGGTTTCTGGGGCGTGTCCATATTCATAGGCATTCCACTGCCGCTGACTGGCGCATACACAGGAGCGGCAGGCGCATACGCCCTGGGCATGAACAAAAGGGACTTCATGCTGGCAAACGTGGCGGGCGTCCTCATTGCCGCCGTCTGCGTAACGCTGGTATGCCTGCTAATTCAGGCGGGCGTGGAAAGCCCACTGCTCAAGGTGTTCATAAAATAAAAGTGGACAGTGGTGCGTTGGGTGTCCGCGGCGAAAAGCCGCGGATAGAACTTCGCCTACCAACGCTGGGCTTTTCGCCCCGCGCACCCAACGCTCCACTGTACACTTTATTTACTAACTATCCTTGAGCCCACACTTGGACGGTAGCTGCCTGCGCAATGTGGCAGGCCATATTTATCGTAAAACTCACTATTAAGTTTGTAAATCACCTGCGAAGCCGCCGTTGCATCAACGATGGCAATCACGCTGCCGCCAAGTCCAGCGCCAGCCAGGGAACAGCCTAGCACACCTGGCATGCCCTTCAGCAAATCGCACATCTCGTCAATGCGTGCAGTGGAGCAGCGGTATGCGCCATACTGGCGCCAAACAGGCGCCTTCGCCGCAGCAAGTGCATCCAGCGCCTGATCAGAGCAGTCCTGCCCCATAAGGCGGTCGCCATCATGGCTTATATTCATCATCTCGCCCACGGCGGCATAGTCCTTCTTCTCCAGAAACTCACCAAGCATCGATGCGCGCTTGCATTCGGATATGCCGTAAAGAGCCACGCCCCTCAGTTCGTATGTGCCAGGGTCATTATGGGTGGAGAATATCTTCTTGAGTGCGGCAGTCTGCAAGGGCAAAAGCCTTGACAACTCCTCGCGTGTTGCACTCAAAGGCAGCAACTTCAGCATCTTGTATATTTCCGTTTCGGGGGCTACGTCCGCCAATTCACGAAATTCGCGCCAGCCATATTGTGGATATGCCTTGCGCAGCAGCATGAACGCGCATTCGTATGCGGCCACACGTGCATTGAATATGTCCTTGCTGTCGCCTGACTTACGCGCCTTCTGGCAACTGTCCGCAACCACGATTGCATATTTGTCCGAGAATGGGAAACTGCGCCCCACAGCAAATGGCTTGAATTGCAACTGGCGAATGTAGTTGCGCTGCCCGCATTTCATGGCGGCATGGTCGGAGGCGCCGCCTCGTGAACCCACGAACCACTCGCCTTCGCCACACAGATCTATAAAACTTCTGGTTGTTATGTTGAGGCAATTCAAACCAGTCACCAATTCAGCGGTTGCCACCACCACGGATGACGAGGATGAAAGCCCAGCGGCAACTGGGATGTTTCCTGTCATGAGCATATCCATTCCGCACAACGGTATGTCCATAGCCATTTGGAAACGCAAGACTGCGGACTTTATGTAGTTCACCCAATGCCCGCAGTGCGCAGCCAAATCCGCCTTGACGGGTGCCGCCTCAAGATAGGACAGCCAGTCTGGCGCATTTCCGCCCAATGCCAGGCATTGTGAAATGGAAAACTCCGTATCAGGATATACACCGTCGATATTAGCGGCAGTGACGCTAT
>JAFSTJ010000074.1 GCA_017450525.1 Victivallales bacterium
AACTGGTCTCGCAACAGGCATCGTGGGCGTGCCGTATGCGGCCTGGTGGACGGGCATGTGGAAAACCATTCAGAACTGGAATTGCTGGGTCTCAAAGCCGAAGGTTACTTTCTGGGAACAAAGGGCATAACCAAATGATTTTCCGTACAATTGAAACGATATGAATAAACAAGCCCCTCCGCGCGAGGGGCTTTTTTGTTGTGAAGGAGAAAAAACAATGAAGACAATACACTTTCTTGCGATGTGCTTTGCGCTGGCGTTGTTTGGCTGGACAATTCCGCGCACCGTGTTTCCCGTACCAGAGAAGCGTTCCATGGATGAGAAGGCGATTGCCGAGGCGGCGCCATATCTGGCGCTTTCGCCTGAAAAGTACATTGAGCTGGTGCCGAAGGAGGGACCTGCTCCAGTGCTGCTGGACACTGAGGCTCAAAGTTCTGCGTACAACGGCAGTATCTGCCCTTTTTGCGGCAAGACAGGCAAGTGGCTTAAATACGATTTGGTGGCTGATCCAGAACACGCATACTGCGTGCAGAGCGGCAAGGACATAATGTCATTCCCCGTTGATGGCAAGGACACCTTCACCGACTACAACGGTCGCAGTTATGAGCGGGCGTATTTCATCACGCCATACGTGAAGCCCATCAAGCCAAATACGGGTAATGTGAAGGTGTATCCCGAGAACTACTTTGCCCGTGAGCGCATTGAGGCGCTGTTGGGCATTTACTACGGTGGTGCATTGATGCCGCTTGCCAGGGCCTATTATGCCACTGGTGACGAGAAGTATGCCGAGCGTGCAATTGCCATACTCTATGGCTTTGCACAGGTAATGAAAGCATATCCCTGGACAGTGCACTCTGCCGCCAAGCCGCAGCCCCGTGAAAAGTTGCTTGCCTGCGCCGAAAGGCATGACAGCGGCTTCCATGGCTGGCTTGGACCTGCACGGCTGGCCGCCGCTGAAAGCAACTTCCGCAATCCCCACGAGGCGATGTACTTCTCCAACATCTGCAATGCCTACATGATGCTGGAGCCATCCAAGAGTTGGAAAGGGCAGAAGGAATATGTGCTGGAGAACCTGATACGGGAGGGCAGCATTCACTTCCGTGCTTATGGCGCGAAGCAATGCGTGTTCAACGCGATAGGAATGTATGCTCCCGCCTTGTTCTGCTTTGGCGTGGTTTTGCAGGACACATATTTCTACGATGGCTTCATCAAGATAATGGATGACTTCCTGTACAATGAGAATTTCCATGACGGCATAAGCACCGAGGGGAGCATAGCCTAATCCTCCATGGTGGGGGGAATGTGGAACCAGTTTGAGAGGGCTGGCCTCAAGCAGAACCAGGAATACATGGCGTCTCATCCATTCCTGAACTATGCGGGCAAGACCAGGGGGAGGGGAACCATTCTGCGTGGCGGCACCGCAAATTACGGGGACAACCATCCAGACCAGTACATCATTTCCCGCGATGCGCCGAAGGAACCCGTGCCTGGCGAGGAATTTGGCGGCTTTGGGGTATCCATTGTCAGGGCGGGCAGTGTTGACAAGCGTCTGGAGCTGGTGTTCCAGCATGACCGCGTCACAGGCCATAGCCATGACGATATGCTGGGAATGCAGCTTTTCTACAGGGGCATTCCAATGCTGGAGCATTTCGGGGACACCAGGGACACCAAGGATTTGAATGACAAGGTGCCTGACTATGAGAAGTTCAAGGAACTGAAATATCCTGCGCCAATAGTCACCAGCGACGAGCGTCCTCGTGGATTCTGCCTTCAGGACGTGAACACGCCCCTCACCAAAAACACGATTCTGGTGGATGACTATTGGGAGAGCAACGGCTGGTACACCGCATACAGAGGCGGCACGGGCGCTGATCACCGCGCCTCATTCGGCAATCTCATTGCACGCACTGGCAGGGCGCCAGAGGAGGCGTTCCAGTTCGTGGAGGCGGAAGGCGTGGACAAGAATTCCAAGGACTACCAAGGCATGAGGCTGTACAGGAGGGCATTTGCTGTGGTAACGCGCCCTGACGGCACACCATACGTGGTGGACTTCTTTGCCGTGGACGGCGGTCACAGGCATACCTTGCTTTTCCATTCGCGGGGCAAGGAAGTCAGCAGTTCTCTTGGCAAGGGCAAGGACTATGCACACTTGGAGGACATTCCTGGCGTGGTTGACGGCTCATTTGGAGATATTGTGGGTAATTTCCGCATTAGGGCGGGCAACGTGCTTTTCCCTGGCAAGGTGCTAAACAATGTGAATTATGGCGCACAGGTTCGCGACAGCTGGTATCATAGCTGGGAGTTCGACTATGCGGCATGGGCCTCCAAGACAAATCCTCCAGAGGCAAAACTGCTGGTGAAGCCACATGTGATTTCAATACACGGATTTATCACCAACAATGACAGCAAAGCATTGAGGGCCGACGGGCATTTCCCGCAGACAATTGTGGAATACTTCAATGGAAACAAGCGCCAGTATCGTTTCCAGTTTGAGAATGCAGCGCATTATGCGGGCATACTCGCACAGGCCAGGGGACGCATCCAGGAATGCTATGTGAACTGCATCGAATGCCATCAAAATAATGAGCCTGCGCTGTTCAAGTCAATTCGTGCATTGGCCGCAGATGGTGGCAAATCACTAAAGCGCGCAGTGGAAATCACCTTTGCTGATGGAACCAAGGACATTGTGTTCTGGCAGCCGTTCCAGGCGAAATCCACTTGGGATGCCGAGGCGTTCGGCAGCGATGCTCGTTCTGGCGTCATACGCCTGGATGAGAGGGGCAGGGTGACGTATTGCTCCATGGCGGGCGGCACCTACCTGCAATGGCATAGGAACGAAATGCTGAAAGGGCAGGGCACCTTGACGGGGCGCATTGCTGACATACAGGGCGACATTACAGGGCAGCCAGGCAAGTCCGTTCTGGTGCTGGAGGGTGCGGAAGGCTGGCCCGAAGGCACTGCCTTGAAGGGGCGCACGCTTATTGCTGGCTACAACAGGGGACACAGGCGGGAAGCCTACAGCATTGACCACATCGAACGCCAAGGCAAACTGACTTATGTGTACCTTGAATGCGCTCCATTCTTCAGAGACCATTCTGGCAAGGTGTCTGAGTTCGACGGGCTTTACAGGCAGAACCAGTTCTGCGGCACAGGTACAGCCAAGGGCGGCGAGACCAGATATCTAGATGGCTCGATGGTGCTGTTTCCGCAGTTGGGAAAGTGCTATGTGCTTGACAGCGTTGTGGGGCAAGTCTATACGATTAAGGATAATGTGAATCTGCCGATGGAGGGCATAAAGCCAGAAATGCAGTTCTTCATTGAGCCAGATTGGAAAGGCGCACTGGTTGAAGTGGCAACCAGCGCAAGCATGGAGAGAAAGTTCGAGGCGGCTCGCAAGGAGAGGCGGCTTTCCCCGCAGGCGAAGTTGCTTCCTGGCTTCATTGAAATGCCTAACGAGGATACTCTGTGGCTCGCATACGGCAAGGACGTAAAGGCTGCGGATGCCCATTCCAAATATGTTTGGGGCATTGCCAAGGACGTTAAGTTGTCCAGCGGGGAGAATGATGAACTGGTTTTCAATGGCAGTGGCAGCATGGGTACGTACATTCCCATGGGGCCTGGCTATTCAGTGATGTGCATCGATATTGCCTCAGCAACACGGCTTGGCGGCGGTTACCATGCAATTAGTTTTAATTTAGGGGCTGGTGGCTTGCCTGTGTTTGGCACTGTGGGGAAGATATTGCCAGGCGTGTATTGCATCCCATTTGTAAAGACGCCAGAGAACAACAAGGATGCGTACATACGTATGGACGCATATAACGCGAATGTGGTGTTCAATGGCATAAGGCTGGCGAAGACAAATCCATGCGCGGTTTCATTTGGCGATGGTATGCTGAAGAAGGGCAGTCCCGCCAAATTGCGCTTCACATTGGAGCAGCCAGCCGACAGCGTGGAATGCCGCCTTTATCAGACATACACAATG
>JAFSTJ010000882.1 GCA_017450525.1 Victivallales bacterium
ATGGGGCATGATACTGGCGAAAGGCACTGGAGCCAGCGTGGGGAATATTGTCTGGACTGCATTGCCAGCCGCGAGCCTGATTTGCTTTGCCTGCAGGAGTGCCATAATGTACAGTTGGCTGATTTCGTAAGACGTTTTGGCAATGAGTATGATGTGTTCTACACGAATTCGTATGCTGGGGACTATTTCCCAGAGAATGCCATATTCTATAGGAAAAAGGCTTTCTGTTATCATGGCGGGGGCGGCTGGCATCTTTCCGAAAAGCCCCACGTGGCTGGCACAAAGGGCTGGGGCAGCGAATGCGTGAGGCTGGTTAACTGGCTTTTGCTGGAAGACGCAGAAGGGAAATTGTTCAGGCTTGTCAACACGCATTTCGACCATGCCTCGCAACTTGCCAGGGACAAGGCGGCGGAAATGGTCAATGAGGATGTGGCCGCGTGGCCACAGGATATACCGCATATCCTGACTGGTGACTTGAACTGCGATGCGGACAATACCGCTGTCAAGACATTGGAGGCGGCTGGATGGAAGGACACCATGCCAGAGGACAAGAGGCTCTTCCCAACTTGCCACGATTTCCTGGGCGATAAATGGCGCGGCCCAATGCCAGACGGCCAGTCTGGACGCATGGACTACATTTTCATACGCGGCGCGTTGGAGGCGAAAGCCACAGAGATAATCTGCGACCATCGCGGAACCATGTATCCCAGCGACCACTATTTCCTGGCGGCAGATCTGCAACGCGTCTAAAATCTGCGCGGCCACGAGCCGCGCATCAGGATGTTGGACTGCCATCAGCTTTCCGCTCTGAAATATCCATGTGCGGATGGCAGTCCCGAGGCCTGATGCGCGCAGATATAAGAAAAATTGACCAGAGGAAACAAAAAAATGGCCAATCGTTTTGCAAAAAAAAGAGTATTGTGTATATTATGCACCCTAGTTACTTTTCTAGCAAGCGAGTGCATTTCACAGGAGCCTGGAAACGGGCTGGCCGTGAAAGAGGCTCAGGAGGCAAGGGAGTCCGCAGAGCGGCGTTCCCTTGAGCTGGAACTCGAACTGCGGAAGATGCGGGGTGAGCTTGATGCTCTGAGATCGCGCTACGCCGCATTGTATGTCGAGAGCCACCAAGTTCTTCGGAACCTTAGGGAGATGGAGGCAGAGGCCGCCCGTCTTATCCAGAAAAAGCAATCCGGAGACTCCGACAAGGCAGACGTGCTGGAGGCCCTTGACCTGATGGTCAGGAGGCAGTTAGAAGTCCGGCAAACACTGCTTGATTTTGAAAAGTGTCTCTCTTCACTATTGGAAGTGCTGCAGCCCAGCGATGCCGTAAAATCGGAATTGGAGCGGCGGCTGGCCGTATTGAAGAAAGCTGTTGATGACAGTCTGGTCCCAGTGCCCCAGATAATGGGGGGAGCCTCCACAACTGGCGCTCTGGTTTGTCAGTGAACAGCAAGGAAGAGACAGTAACGCTGGACAAAGGCAGTCTCAATGGAATCAGGCCTGGCAAAGTATGGTGCCTTACCGACAAGGGGGGCGTGGTAATTGCCAAGCTGAGGACCATAGCCTGCCGCCAGGATTTTAGCACGGCGGTGCTGATAGAGGGAAAGATGAGCCATGTGATAGAGGGCGCATTGCTTTCTCCAGAGCATTGAGGCCGTGGTAAGCGAAAGATTTTTTTTCACAGGTGCGAGATCGTGGCTGGTCTTGCGCCAAGGCACATAGAACGAAGTCATAAACAAAGCAGAAAAATGGAAAAGTTAGCCGTTACAAAAAACGTGCGGATTTCCGCGTTCAAGGCACGTGAGGTGTCCCGCCTGATTCAAGGGCACAGCGCCGTCGAGGCCATGAACATGCTGAGTCTGATTCCGCGCAAAGCTGCCCGTCTGATCGAAAAGACACTCAAGTCCGCAGTGGCGAACGCAGAGAACGATGTGGCGACACCAGTCGACCGCCAGTACCTCATTGTTAAGGAGGCACTGATCGGCGAGGGCCCCACTTTGAAGCGCTTCCGCCCGAAGGCAAGAGGTTCGGCAGGGCACATCCGGAAGAGGACAAGCCATATCCGTATCGTAGTATCAGACCAACAGTAATTCAGGAGTGTAACCCGTGGGTCAAAAAGTCAATCCAATTGGATTCCGGCTGCCCGTCACGAAAGACTGGAAATCGCGCTGGTTTGCCCGTAAGAAGGACTTCGGCACACTGCTTCAGGCGGATCTGAAAATCCGCGAGAAGCTGACGAAGGAACTCGCCTCTGCGGCAGTCAGCAAGATAGTCATCGAGCGCAGCGGAAAACGTGTCCGTATCTCCATTTTCTCGGCGCGTCCTGGCGTTATAGTCAGCGGCAAGTTCGGCGGTGCAGAAGCCAAGGTGGCGGCACCAGCGGAGCCGAAGGAAAAGGAAAAAGGCAAAGGTCGTGGCGACAAGAAGGGACCCGAGGGCATCAACAAGATCAAGGCTCTCATAGCCCCAATCGCAGGCGCAGCTGAAATCATCATCGACGTCAAGGAAATCCACAAGGCAGAAGTGGATGCTCAGCTGGTGGCAGAATCCATCACTCAGCAGCTTGTGAAGCGTGTGGCGTTCCGCCGTGCGATGAAGCGCGCCATCCAGAATGCGATGGAGCAGGGCGCAGAGGGCATCAAGGTTCGTTGCTCTGGCCGTTTAAACGGCGCCGAAATCGCCAAGACAGAGCAGTACAAGGACGGCAAGGTGCCGCTGCATACACTGCGTGCCAACATAGATTATGGTTTCTCCGAAGCCCACACACTGGCTGGTCTGATCGGAGTCAAAGTTTGGATTTGCAAACCCCAAAACTGGGAGGAGACGAAAAATGCCTTTAATGCCCAAACGCGTGGAACATCGAAAGGTTCAGCGAGGCAGTCGCGGCGGAATCGCGACGCGCAATAACGAGCTGGATTTCGGTGAATATGGTCTCCAGGTTCTGGAGCGTGGATGGATGACTGGAAAGCAGATCGAGGCAGCCCGTGTGGCGGCTACACGTCACATGCAGCGCCGCGGCCAGATCTGGATCAGGGTGTTCCCTGACAAGCCCATTTCAAAGAAGCCCCTTGAAACCCGTATGGGTAAGGGAAAGGGCGCCCCTGAAGAATGGGTGGCGGTCATCAAGCCTGGAAATATGATAATTGAGCTCAGCGGATGCTCTGAGACAGTGGCAAAGGAAGCTCTGGCGCGTGCGTCAAGCAAACTGCCCTTCAGGTGCCGCTTCCTGGTTCGCCAGCACGGCGCTCAGTAATTACCTGGAGGATTCTAAAGATGAAACCGTCAGAAATACGTGAAAAGACAAATGAGGAGCTGGACAGGCTGACAATCGAGAAGAGGGCGGAGATATTCAAGCTTCGCCGCGCGGCGGTCACTGGACAGCTGGAGAACCCCTCGCAAATCCGCCAGCTCCGCAAGGACGTGGCTCGCATAGAGACCGAGAGGACAGCCCGCGCCGCCAAGGCAGCCGAGGCAAATGAACAGTAAGAGAGGCAAACTACAATGGCAGAAGAACAGAAAGTTGAACGCAACCAGCGCAAAGTGCTTAGCGCGACAGTTGTGAGCAGCAAGATGGACAAGACCATCGTGGTCAAAGTCACTCGCAGTGCTGCACATCCTCTGTACCGCAAAGTCGTCAAGTTCACCAGCAAGTGCTATGTTCATGATGACAAGAACGAGGCTCAGGTTGGCGATGTGGTCGAGATAATGGAAACCAGGCCTTTGAGCAAACTGAAGCGCTGGCGCCTGGTTCGCATAATCCGTCATGCGGAAACTGACTAAGAGGGAGATTCCGATATGATACAGATGCAAACAACATTGGAAGTCGCTGACAATTCGGGCGCCAAGAAAATCATGGCAATCCGCACAGTCGGTCAGCGCAAGCGCTTTGCCGAGATAGGCGATGTCATCAGGGCTTCGGTCCGTGAGGCACAGCCACGTGGCGGCGTCAAGAAGGGCGACGTGGTGCGCGCGGTCATCGTCCGCACCGCAAAGAACATCCGCCGCGCGGATGGCTCATTCCTCCGCTTCGACCGCAATGCGGCCGTGATCATTGATGACCAGGGCAACCCGAAGGGCACCCGTATCTTTGGTCCTGTGGCCCGCGAATTGCGCGACAAGAACTATATGAAGATTGTCTCGCTAGCACCGGAGGTGTTGTAATGGCAAAGGCAAAAGTAAAGAAGGGCGATGTAGTCATAGTGATTGCAGGGTCCGACAAAGGTAAGACCGGAAAGGTCTTGAAGGTGGAGCCCAAACACGACCGAGTGACCGTCGAGGGCGTCGCAGTCCGTAAGAAGACACAGCGTCGCACCCAGGCAAACCCCAACGGCGGTATCGTAGACGTGGAAGCTCCGATTCACATCTCGAATGTGATGAATGAGGAAAGGTATCGCGCCCGTATAGAGGCGAAGAAGAAGGGGGCAGCTAAATGATTACCAGCAGCCTGTACGAAACCTACAAGAACGAGATAGTCCCGCGTCTCAAGGAGAAGCGCGGCTATACGAACCCAATGGAAATCCCGCGCATCCTCAAGATCGTGGTAAACACTGGTGTGAAGACGGACAAGGACCGCGAGGTCATGACCACAGCAGTTGACACGCTGGCCACCATCACTGGCCAGAAGCCAGTCATCACCAAGTCCCGCATGAACATCTCCAACTTCAAACTCCGCAAGGGCATGGCAGTTGGCGCATGTGTGACGCTTCGCCGTGGCGCGATGTACAATTTCCTGTACCGCCTGGTGAACATAGTTCTCCCCCGCGTCCGCGACTTCCGTGGTATTTCACCCAAGTCGTTTGACGGCGTCGGCAACTACAATTTCGGCCTTTCGGAGCAGTCCGTATTCACCGAAATCGATTTGGACAAGGTAAAGCATACCATTGGTATGAACATAACCATAGTGACCAGCGCCAAGACCGATGAAGAGGCCAAGGATCTGCTGTCGATGATGGGTATGCCATTTGCAAACTGATAGAGGAATACAACCGTGGCAAAGAAAAGTTTGATAGTAAAGTCCCAGCGGACCCCGAAGTTCTCGACGCGCGGCTATTTCCGCTGTGAAAGGTGCGGCCGCGTCCGTGCTTACATCCGCAAGTTCCATCTGTGCCGTATTTGCTTCCGCGAACTGGCCAGCACGGGCCAGATTCCCGGCGTAACCAAGGCAAGCTGGTAAAGGAGCCGAAAAATGAGTCTCAGTGATCCTATCGCAGATATGCTTACGCGCATTCGCAATGCGCAGAGGGGAAAGCTGGCTGTCACAGCCATGCCATTCTCCAAGATGAAACAAGCCATAGCGGAAACACTCCGCGAGGCTGGCTACATCGACGCCTGTTCCGTCGAGGATATCGGACACAACAAGAAGGTCCTCAGCATAGTCCTCAAGTACAAGGACAAAGTCCGTACACCTGTAATCGAGGGCATCCAGCGCGTCAGCAAACCATCCTGCCGCATTTATGTCGGCAGCAGCGAAATTCCGTATGTCCTGGGCGGCCTAGGCACGGCAATTCTCTCCACTTCACGTGGCATAATGACCGACCGTGCTGCCCGCAAGCAGAACGTCGGCGGAGAGTTGCTCTGCTACGTCTGGTAATCAACTGTTAATAAAAGAATAGAAGGAAAATCAGACAATGTCACGAATGGGCAACAAACCGATTGACATTCCTGCCGCAGCGAAGCTGGAGCAGAATGGTCAAGACATCAAGGTAAGCGGTCCTCTTGGACAGCTTAGCTGGACACTACCCCAGGGCATCACCCTGGAAATTGAAGGAGCCAAGCTTCACGTGAAGCGCGCCAATGACACGAAGAACATGAAGATGATGCACGGCACATCCCGCAGTCTCATCAACTCCATGATCATAGGCGTGACCGCCGGTTTCAAGATAGACCTGGAACTGTCGGGCGTGGGCTACAGGGCCTCGGTCGCGGGTCAGAAGATGACCTTGAACCTGGGATATTCCAATCCCATCGAATACACAGTTCCTGACGGCGTTACAGTTAAGATGCCTGATCAGACACACATCTCCCTGACCAGCGTTGACAAGCAGTTGGTGGGCCAGGTCGCGGCGACGATCCGTCGTTTCCGCGTACCGGATTCCTACCATGGCAAGGGCGTTGTATATGCAGGCGAGCATCTGACCCTGAAGGAAGGGAAGAGGGCTTAATGTTTCTTGAACTGCCTTTTGCGGCAGCCGTATGAGACCGGCATGTGCAAAGGCAAATGGAGTAAGACAAATGAGCAAAATCACAAAGAAAGAGGCATTGAAGATGCGCCATGCGCGCCTCCGCCGCAAAGTGGCGGGGACTGCGGCTGTGCCGCGCCTGTCCGTGTGCCGTACTGGCGCCCACATCTATGTGCAGGTAATCAATGATGACAATGGCACGACTCTGGCTTCAGCCTCCACCGTCGAGAAGGCGATGAGGGAGCAGAAACTGGCTGCCAACGTGAAGAGCGCGCAGATTATCGGCCGCACCATAGCGGAGCGCTGCAAGGCTCTGAATATCGAGACCGTTGTTTACGACCGTGGTGGATTCCCCTATCATGGTTGCATCAAGGCCCTGGCTGATGCCGCCCGCGAAGGTGGCCTCAAGTTCTGATGTACGTTGGCCTGCGGTGTTTGCCGCAGTGCCGTTGAGCGAAATTTAAAAATCACAATAATCCTGGGAGATAGATTGTGGCAGAGCATAACAAAGGCAAAATGGAAGGTTCAGCAGAACCTCTTGCAAATGCTGAAGTTACCCAAGAGCAGCACGATGAGCTCGAAGAGCGCACCGTAGTTGTCCGCCGTTGCAGCAAGGTTGTCAAGGGTGGTCGTAACTTTAGCTTCAGTGCGCTGGTTGTCGTTGGCGACCGCGCCGGCAAGGTCGGGTATGGTTTTGGCAAGGCGAACGAAGTGGCGGACGCCATCCGCAAGGCAGGCGAGCAGGCCCGCAAGCATCTTATCAGCGTTCCTATGAGGGGCGACACGATCACACACCGTGTCGAGTGCTCATTTGGCGGCGCAAAGATAATGATACGTCCTGCAGGACCTGGAACTGGCGTCATCGCTGGCGGCGGAATGCGTCATGTCATCGAGTTGGCTGGCATCAAGGACGTGCTGGCGAAGTCCCTTGGCGCAAGCAATGCAGTGAATGTGGTGAAGGCCACGTTTGAGGCATTCGCGCTGCTGCGCACACGCGCACAGGTGCTGAGCAAGCGGGACAGGGTCGCCCTCTGAAAAGAACAAGAACCACTACGCTGAGGAAGCAAAGCGATGAAACTTAATGAATTGAAGAATACGGTACCACGCCCCAACAAGAAGCGCGTTGGCCGCGGTGACGGGTCGGGACACGGCCGCACCGCAGGTCGCGGTGAAAAGGGTGCTGGAGCAAGAACAGGCCATAGCCGCAGACCCTATTTCGAAGGTGGTCAGATACCTTTGATACGCCGTCTGCCAAAGCGTGGCTTCAAGAACCCCAACCACATTGAGTTCGTGGTGGTGAATCTGAGCGTTCTGGATGCGAATTTCCAGGATGGCGACAAGATCGACC
This sequence comes from Victivallales bacterium, assembly GCA_017450525.1. Classification (GTDB taxonomy): domain Bacteria; phylum Verrucomicrobiota; class Lentisphaeria; order Oligosphaerales; family Oligosphaeraceae; genus RGIG3456. The sequence continues at coordinate 7,528 of JAFSTJ010000882.1, forward strand.
GCGTTGCATTGCAGGAAAAGGGCCTTATCGGCAAGTCCCTGCAGCCATTGAAGATTCTGGCAAATGGTGACCTCACCAAGAAATTCACCATCGTGGCTGACAAATTCTCCGCAGCCGCAAAGGCGAAAATCGAGGAGAAGGGCGGAAGCTGCCAGGAAGCGGCTGCCGAGGCTCCTGCCGAGGAGAAGAAGGACTGATGCTGTGCGGGCCTGCGGCTTTGCCGTGGGCCCGTTGGCGCTGAAATGGCAACACCAAAGCCATGCTGGATGCCCTAGCGGCATCCAATTGGCTTGACATTCAAGAGAAGGTGCATACATGCTTTCAGCATATATTAACTCTTACAAGATTCCCGAACTGCGCAAAAGGTTGCTGTTCACATTCGCATTGGTAGCCCTGACACGTCTGCTCAGTTTCATCCCATGCCCGGGGGTTGACCCCTCGGAATTGGCGAAGATGCTGGGTTCTCTGGGCGGCAACGGGGAAGGCGGCTTGCTTGACATGATGAACATGTTCTCTGGCGGCGCAATTGAGAAATTTGCAGTTGGCGCCCTGGGAATCATTCCCTACATCTCTGCCTCCATCATTTTGCAGTTGATGACGCCTGTCATCCCGCAGTTGGATCGTCTTCTGCGCGAAGGCGAATCAGGACACCAGAAGTACAACCAGATAATGAAGTATTTGACCTTGGTTATCTGCGTGATACAGGGCGCCCTCTTTGCAGGGGCAATGGCCCGCAGCGCGGCTGAAGGACCTTCGCCCGTGTCGTATGGTTTCGGTTTCATACTGTCCACCATAATTGCATTGACTGCTGGCGCCATGCTGGTGATGTGGCTGGGCGAGATGATTACTGAGCGTGGCATTGGCAATGGCGCATCAATCATCATTACGGTAAACATCATAGCCAGGCTGCCTGGCGCATTGTGGACACTGTTCAAGCTGGTGTTCGCTGGCGCTGTGGTTGGCGATGGCGAGATTACTCCAGTTCACCTGGTCATATTGCTTGCCCTGTTCATCCTGGTCACTGCTGGAGCGATAGCTCTTACCCAGGGACATCGCAAGATTCCAGTATGCTATGCGACACGTCGCGTTCCAGGCGTGGGACAGACCACCCAGGTGCAGACGAGCTACCTGCCGCTCCGTGTCAATTATTCAGGCGTGATGCCCATCATCTTTGCTGGTGCGATTCTTTCGTTCCCGATGATGATCATGCGTTTCCTGCCCAATTGGCCCTGGATCGGACGTATACTGAGCTGGTTCCAGTATGGCAGCACGCCATACGTGATAC
>JAFSTJ010000883.1 GCA_017450525.1 Victivallales bacterium
AGCCGCCTTGCCTCATTGCAAGGAGGCACCGCCATCCAATTTTACACGCTTTCTGGTTTTGTCCAGTCGCAAGGTGTCGAATGGCGACGGACAACAACATAGCAACTATTCACGTGGGACCGCGCCGCGGTCCCTGCCAGGGCACGATACCTGCTTTTGCCATGGTTGTACTCTTGCGGGCACTGGTCGCTTCGCAGCGACCATTACCTACCCTCTTGGGGAACAGAGCTTTCATAAAAAAGAGATGTTTCATAGGAGTGATTTGCATATTAGGTGATGGAGAATATGAAAATAATCCCCAAATGTCCACTTGAAAAACGTGTTTTGGGTAATATTTAAAAAAATAATCTCCAAAACTAACTTTAAAAAAGAGATTTGGGCAATATTTTATGCCTTGTCTAATAAGAGTGCAGTTAAATTTTTAGGAGGCATTTATGGAAAGGCTAATCGGTCGCAAGTATGAATGTGATGAATTATCCCGTGTAATGAGGTCTTCGCGTTCTGAATTTGTGATATTATATGGTCGCCGTCGCATAGGCAAGACATTTCTGATTCGCAGCTTTTTTGATGATAAGTTTGATTTTCATTTTGTGGGGGCACACGGAATGAAGGCTTCCTTTCAGCTGAAGACTTTTCGCAGGGAACTGGTTCATGCCAGTGGCAATGCTCAATTGCCCGAGTTTGGCAATTGGATGGAAGCATTTGAGTATCTAGAGCAATATCTTGATAATCTTGATGCAAAACGGCGTAAAGTACTGTTCTTTGACGAAATGCCTTGGATTGACACCAAGCAGAGCGACTTTGTAGTGGCTGTGGAATATTTTTGGAACAGCTGGGTTTCCAGGCGAGATGACATTGTCCTGATAGCTTGTGGCAGCGCCACCTCGTGGATGGTTGAGAAACTGAAAGATAATCAAGGTGGTCTGCACAATCGCATTACAAGACAGATATACTTACGGCCTTTTACCTTGCAAGAATGTCGGGAGTACCTTGCGGACAGAGGCTTTAATTGGGGGGCTTATCAGATTATTCAGTGCTATATGATACTTGGAGGCGTCCCATTTTATTGGAGCCTTTTGGAGCCGCAGTTTAGTCTGCCGCAGAATATTGACCGTCTTTATTTTCGTAAAGAGGGAACTTTGCGCTATGAATTCGATGAACTTTATAATGCATTGTTCAGCAAAGCAGAGCGATATATCAGAATAGTGAGCGCATTGGCAAGCCGCAAGGAAGGGATGACAAGGGAGGAAATCTGCGAGGCCACAAGCATGAGCGGAGGAACTTTAACAAAAATGCTGGCAAATCTTGAGCACTGTGACTTTATCACATCCTACATTCAATTTGGAAACAGAAGCAAGACTGCCATTTATCGTCTTACTGACTTCTATACCTTGTTCTACTTCAAGTTTTTGCGTGACGAGCAGAGTTTTGATGAAGATTTCTGGATGCACCATTTTCTGACACCGCAAGTTGCGGCTTGGCAGGGACGCACCTTTGAGCTTGTCTGCCTTTGTCATCTTTCGCAAATAAAAAGGGCACTTGGCATTTCAGGCATTGAAACCCATGCTTCAAGCTGGCGATATGTCCCCGGCAAATCTTTCGTGCGTAGGCAAGGACTGCCTGATAAAGGCGCTCAAGTTGACCTTATTATTGAAAGGATGGACCGTGTCATCCATCTTTGCGAAATGAAATTTTCAGAAGGAAAATTCGCGATTACAAAAGAATACGAAGAGCATTTGCGGGAGCGTCTAGAGATTTTTCGCCAAGTGACGCGCACCAAAAAGGCACTTGTCCATACTTTCATTACGCCCGAAGGTATTGCGCCCGGCATGCACAGTGCGATTGTTCACAGTGAAGTCACGGCCACTGATTTGTTTGCGGCTAAGTAACGCTGAAGCGCCTCTGCGCCTTTGCGTTAAAAAGGGGGTGGAATAGCCACGATATTCCTAAGTCAGGAGTATTAGCGAGGAAGCCTCGGCGTTGATTGAGGCATACCATCACTTGAACAGGGACATGAGTTCCTCGATGGTGATGGTGGTGCTTTCCGTGGCGTCCAGGATGTCCTCGGAAGTGCGCTGCTTGCGTTTGTGCAGTTCCAGCACCTTTTCCTCCACTGTGTCTGATGTGATCAGCCTGTAGAGGGTGACTGGATGCGTCTGGCCGATGCGGTGCACCCTGTCCGCCGCCTGGTTTTCCACTGCGGGATTCCACCATGGGTCCGCCAGTATGACATAGCTGGCCGCCGTGAGGTTGAGGCCTGTGCCGCCCGCCTTGAGGCTGATGAGGAAGAAGTCGCCTTGCCCTTCCTGGAAGTCGTTGACTGCCTTTGCCCGCGCCGGCAGCGGCGTGGAGCCATCCAGGTACTGATATGAGATTTTTCGCCTGTCGAATTCATCCTTGATGATGTGCAAGAAGTCCACATACTGGCTGAAGACAAGCGCCTTGTTGCCAGCCGCCCTCAAATCCTCCACCAACTCCATGAGCCTCTGCATCTTGGAGGCGGCAATGGCCTTGTCCAGCTTGTTCTCCAGCAGGGCAGGGTGGCAGCAGAATCGTTTCAATTTGGTCAAGTGAGCCAGGATTGCGATGCGGGACTTCTCATCCGCATTTGCCAGGTCCTCAAGAGCCTGTCTGCGCAGCAGTTCGTACATTGCCCTCTCGTCGTCCGACAATGTGATGGGCAGTGTGATTTCGGTCTTTGGCGGCAAATCGTCCAGCACCTCGCTTTTACGGCGTCGCATGATCAGAGGCGAGACTAGGCGCTTCAATATTGGGCGCGGCATTCCATTGTCGCAGAACTTTGCGTCAAATGCCTGTGCCGAACCCAGCAGCCCCTGGTTCAGGAAGTCGAAAATGCTCCACAATTCCAGGAGGTTGTTTTCCACAGGTGTGCCTGTGGAGGCAATTCTGATGTCCGCAGTCAATTTCTTGACGCTCTTGGAGCGCTTTGTCGCATAGTTCTTGACCGCCTGTGCCTCGTCAAGAATGATCGTATGCCAGTTCTTGGAGCAGAAGAGTTCCTCTTCGCTTTGCAGTACGCCGTAGCTGCATAGCACCAGGCAGTTGTTGCCCATCTCCTTCAGGAAGGCCTCCCTGTTGAACTGCGGCATTATTCCAGTCTTGAGCGAAGGTGCGAATCTATGCGCCTCTGCCTCCCAGTTGCGGCAAAGGGAGGCAGGGCATACAACCAGCGCAGGGCCATTGGCGGCCTCCCTGAGCAGCAATGCCAGCAGCTGAATAGTCTTGCCCAGTCCCATGTCGTCCGCCAGGCAGCATCCAATTTTGCAGTCGGCCAGGCGTGCCAGATAGCGGAAACCATCTTCCTGATATGGGCGCAGTGTGCCTTGCAGTGTGCCTGGTATCTTGATTTCCTTCTCGAACGCCTTTTTTATGATGTCGATCTGCTCTTGCATCTTCTTGGGCAGATTGTCCTGGAAAACGGTGGAGAGCATAGGCATTGCCGCATTTGCCACCTTCAGTTTTTCGCCCTCCATGGTGCCAGCTGCCTTGAGTGCCTCGATCTGGCGGCAGATGTCCTTTGTCAGCTTCAGGTATGAATTGTCATCCAGCCTGACGAAATTGCCGAGTTCGCCATTATACTTGTCCAGCAGTGTTTTCAGTGAGAGCACCTTGCCTTCGTCGATGCTAATGTCGCCGCCTACCTCCAGCCAGCCAGGTTTTGCCTCGCAGCTGAGGCGCAGCACCTTATGGTCCAGCCGCCTGGAGACTTTTATTGGCGAGCCATTTCTCCAATCCAGTATGAAGCCAGCCTCCCTGGCCTCGTCCAGGATCTGGAGAAACTGCTCCAGGTCATCCACTTCGCAGGCATGCTGTTTTGCCACTGTATCAGGCAATGATGGGCATTTGCCGAACATTTCCGCTATGGTCTTGCGTTCCTTGGCCAGGTCTCGCTTCAGCAGCACTGGCTTTTCATCCACATTTACCACGTGCATTTCCTCGCCGATGCCAGGGCGCATTAGCAGCTCGGCATTTGGCAAAGGCTTGTTGCGGAAATGCAGCAAGAAGCTGGCGCCTGAACGCTCCAGCAGCAAATGCAAATCGATTTTGGCCGTCTCTGCGGGCAGGTTGCGGTATGCTTCGCCTGCCAGCGCACCTGTCACCTTGAGCCTGCTGGAGACCTGAGCCATGGCATCACTCAATTTTGATGCTGCCGATGCAGGCACGGTCAGCACGCCGTCCTTGCCGTAGGTATCCAGAGTTCTGTATGCATTGTCTTTTGGTGAAAGTATGCAGTAATGGCATACATTGTCTCCTGTAAAGTCAAATACGGCAGTATCAATTTTTAAATCAGGTATAAAATACTTCAGTCTTATTTCAAAGTCTCCTTTTGAATTGCATCTGCTTACGATGGAATTCTCTTCTTTGACCAGCTTGTAGTAGCCTGCTCTGTCCCAAAATTCCACTAGGGAATTTGTAAGGCAGTTAAGTATTTGCGGGGATATGGAATAGGATATCTCCCAGTAATCCTTTATTGCCTTGATATAGCTAAAAACTTCCTTTTCCTCTGTGTTGAGAGCTTCGTTCAGGCTGCCCGAAAGCAGCTTTGCCAGATTTGTCTCCCGTCCACCTGTGTAGCTACCATCCGCCTTTAATTTTTGGAAAATGGGTTTGATGTCGTAGAAAGTCTGGATTTTTTGCCCATTTGCCAGCCTATGCTCTCTTGGCGTTATACGCCATACTATGCGGCCGGTTTTCTGAACCGTCTTTATGGCGGGTTCATCTTGGGAATAGGCCATTTGCAGTTCCTCCAGTGCCTTTTCCCAGCAGGGCATCAGTTTTCTCATGGGGAACCAGGGGACAATGCCAATGCGTTCCGTGGCTTCCTGGATTGCGGCGCGCCTCTCATCATTGTCCTCCAATGTTGCGCCTAGTGCATTCAGCAAATATATGCCTAGCACATTTAGGTCATTTTCCAGCAGTTTCTTCCCCAAATCGTAGGTTTCCCGCACAAAGTTTGGCAGCAAATCCCCAGTTTTTTTCTGTTGTGCGAATGCCAGCATCCCAAGCATGGCAAAGAATGGTGTCTTTGGAAAATCTAAATTGAATGGATTGTGATTGTTGTATTGCTCTGCATTAATAAAGAAATCGAATATGCTGTTGAACAAGTCATTGCTAAGGTGGTAAAACAGGTGTCTGAACTGCTTCAGCAATTTCTTTATGCGGGTTTGTGAGGACTTGGTCTTGACTGCAATGATAAATGACAGGAGGCATATTATCTGAAACCATTGTTTTGTCTCTGCTGCACTATTGTCATTCAGAAAGCGGGCGAATAGCTTGTCCGCATTCTTCCAGTCGCCCTCCAATGTGCTGGTCAATGCCTGGACCAGCGTATCTTCGTTGTTGTCCAGCTTGGCCAGTAGTGCCTTGTCCCCATGGTAGAATGCCAGCAATTGCTGATAGTATCGCTTGTATGACAAGACCTCCTCCTTATTGCAATACATATTTCTCCAATCGGGGACAGGCAATCCCCAAAGGAGGCTGTGCAAGGTTGCTCCTGGCAGGCAGACTTCCTGTACTCCAGGGCATAATTTGTCCAGTTTTTCCAGGAACTTTGGATAACTGCAAAGAAATGTGGCGGCGTTTTCCAAGATAATTTCTGCATCCAATTTTGAAAGATAGCTGTATTTGCCACAATAACTGGATGAGTTGAAAGCCTCGATGCATGCTTTAATTTCACTGATGTCATTGTTCATTAAATCAAATATTGCAAGGGATTTGACAATTTGGCGAACCTTATCGCCAGAGGCACCATTCCAATACTTTTCGTAGTTTTCCTTGTATTTTAGTTTTCCAAGCAAAAGGGGAATAATGGGCTGCCCGGAAACAAACCTCAACTGGTCATAACGAGCTTCTTCAAGACGGTAGTACCCGTATGATTTGAGGCATATTCTGCGTTCCAGCATGCTTTTCAGAGCTATATTAATTTTGTTTTGCGACAACTTGAAATTGGGAAGCTCAATATTCCTCAATATTTGGTAAA
>JAFSTJ010000884.1 GCA_017450525.1 Victivallales bacterium
CTTCCCCTCGTAGGGGGCGGCTTCCCCTCGTAGGGGGCGGCTTCCCCTCGTAGGGGGCGGCTTTATCCGCCCCGAAAACGCCCCGAAAACGCCCCGAAAAAGCCCCGAAAATGCCCCTTTAATAACAAAACAACGGACATGTTCTTACTTTTCATAGCGGCAGTTGTATTGATGAACATATATGTCTGGTGGCGGCTGAAGTGCGCTTTTGTGCCCAGGTCGCTGCCAGCCTCACTTGTTCTACTTTGCCTGATATTGTTTTTTCTGTTTTCGCCAATGTTTGTAAACCGTTCACAATCCGCCATGATGCGTTGCTGGTCCCAGTTCTGCTGGTGCTGGCTGGCATGGTCGTTCTGGCTGGCGTGCAGTTTTTTGCTTGTAGATGTGCTGAACCTGGCGGTGGGATGTGTATCGCATTTGCTGAACAAGGAGACTTTCCTGTTTCCGTTGGTTCCAGATTTGGCGAAGGGCTGCATTGCCGTGGGTGTGGTTGTATTCTTTTCGGTTTGGGGCGTGGTGGAGGCATACTCCATAAAGGTAAGGCAGATTGACATTGACTGCCCATTTGCGCCAGAAGGTGGTTACCGCATTGCATACGTCAGCGACGTGCATATTGGCGCCGCTTGCAGCCAACGCAAATTCAATAAAATTAAAGGGATGTTGGACGGATTGGAGGCGGATTTGCTCCTTAGCGGCGGCGACCTGGTTGACGGCAAGGGAATCAAGGAGGAAAACATGGCGAAGGCGCTTAATGAACTGAAAATCAAAAGGCGCATAGGCGTGTACGGCAACCACGACGTCTATACTGGCCTGGATTATTCCAGACGCTTGCACGAAGAGGCAGGCTTCACTTTGCTGGAGAACGAAGGCACTGATGTTGAGGAGTGGCTTTCAGTCTATGGCGAGACTGATCCCGCCAATGGCGCTGCGCCTGAAACGCCAATGCCAGCAGAGGGCAAGTTCTCCATTCTCCTGAAGCACCGTCCTGATGCATGGAAGAAAGGAGGCTACGATTTACAGTTGTCGGGCCACAGTCATGGCGGACAGATTTTTCCATTCAACTTTCTTGTGAGGATGCAGTATCCTTGCAAGGAAGGGAAATTGCAAGAACTTGAAGGCGGGACACGCCTGTATGTTAGCAATGGGACTGGATTGTGGGGACCGCCGTTCCGCGTGATGGCGCGTCCAGAAATCACTGTTTTCAATTTGCGGAGGAAGATAAAATGAGGATTTTTGTTGCAGGTGGCGCTGGTTATATAGGCAGCTGCACGACTGAATATCTTTTGGACAAGGGGCACGAAGTTGCCGTGTACGATTCGTTGACCAGGGGGCATAGAGCCGCTGTGGACAATCGCGCCAAGTTCTACCAGGGCGATCTGGAGGATATGGAGTTCCTCACAAAGACGATGCAGGATTTCAAGCCAGAATATGTATTGCATTTTGCTGCGTTTATCGAGGTTGGCGAATCAATGAAGGACCCAGGCATGTTTTTCCACAACAACGTGGGCAATGCCATAAATCTTGCCGAGGCATCTGCCAAGACAGGCGTGCGCAAACTGGTTTTCTCCAGCACAGCAGCCACGTACGGAATGCCTGAGCATATTCCTATGACCGAGGATGAGCCGACTTTGCCAATCAACCCATACGGTGAATCCAAGTTGATGTTCGAGAAGATACTTGGGTGGTACAAGAGCATCTACGGAATGGACTATACTGCGTTGCGCTATTTCAATGCCTGTGGCGCAACAAAAATCCATGGCGAGGACCACCATCCAGAAACACACTTGATTCCCCTGGTATTGCAGGCGGCGTCTGGCGTACGCGAGTCAATATCCGTATTTGGCACCGACTATGACACGCCCGACGGCACCTGCGTGCGGGATTATGTCCACGTGCTGGATTTGGCGCAGGCGCATCTGCTTGCGTTGGAACAGCCAGACTCCAGCATATACAATCTGGGCTCTGGCAACGGGCACAGCGTAAAGGCTGTGATTGACACGGTCAGGCGTGTAACTGGCAAGGATTTCACTGTGAAATATGCGCCGCGCCGTCAAGGCGACCCAGCCAGGCTAATCAGCGATTCCACCAGGGCGCTTAAAATGCTGGGCTGGAAGCCTGCATACGAGGACTTGGGTGAAATTGTGCGTTCCGCCTGGGAATGGCGCTTGGCAAACCCAAATGGCTACAAGGATTGAGAGTTTATGCAGAATGTCAAGAAGATAGCCGTCATAGTCCTTAAACTGGCAGGCGTGGCATTGGCTGTTTTTCTGCTGGCGCGTATCATACGTGGCATTGAAGGTGACGCGCTTGCCACATTGCGTGACAGTTGCAAGCCACTGATTGCGCTGGCTGTGCTGTGCTACGGAGTGGTTAACTTCATCGCCGCTTGGCGCTGGAAGTTGCTTCTGGATGTGCAGGGCATACATGCACCGCTGTATTCGATTTTCAAATTGACACTGATAGGCGTATTTTTCTCGCAAATCATTCCAGGGTGTGTCAGTGGGGACATAATGAAACTTGCTTTTGTGATGAAATACAGCAAAAATCATGGCGCGGAGGCGGCACTGACCATTTTGGTTGACAGGTACATTGGTTTGTTTGGCTTGTTTGTGGTAGCAGCGCTGTCATGTCTGTTCTGCTTGGTGAAGTGTCCTGGGATTATTGAAGGCAACAAGGTTATATTGCTCGCATTTGCCTTCGTCTGGGCGGCATTTATTGGAATGCCATTATTCTGGTTCCTGTTTATGGAACGCGCCTTTTTTATAAGATGGAAGCCAATTGCCAGCATTTTGAAGGCATTGCGCTGCAAGCTGCCAGGCAAGGTCAATGAGTTGATTTCCAGAATAGCCTCCGCCATTGACTTGTACCGCAATGAAAAACTGGCTGTGCTAAAGGTGCTGCTCATGTCATGCATTATACATTCTCTCCTTGCCTTGCAGATTTATCTTCTGGGCAAGGCATTCCACGAAAGGGTTATGAACTTTCTTGAATATACGGTCACTGCCCAGCTTGGAAATGCAACTGGCCTGATACCCGTCACGCCAGGGGGAATGGGCATAAGGGACACGGTTTCCAGTGCGTTGCTGAATGTTTTCGGCGCAGAGCCTGTTGAGGTGTTGAACATCATTCCGATTGCCAATACTTTGACTTTGGCTCTTTGGGCGGTAGTGGGGGCTTTCTTCCTGCTTTTCTGGAAGTCTAGAAGCCAGGAATCACAGGAGAATGCGTAACTATAAATATCAACATGGAGAGAATTGACATGGCAAAGAAGGAACTTGTGCGTTTTGGTATTTTGGGGGCAGGTAGCATCGCTTTGCACCGCCATGCTGCGGAATTGTCCAAGAATCCACGTGCGGAAATCGTGGCGGTCTATGACCCTATCAAGGAGCGTGCCGAGCATCTTGTCGAACTTTTCGGTCTAGGCAAGAAAGTGGTAGTTGCCAGCGAGAAGGCGATCATTGACAACGCAAAAATCGATGCAGTAGTTGTTGCCACGCCCAACAGCGAGCATGCGCGTTTGACCATTGCAGCGCTGAAGGCTGGCAAGCATGTCCTTTGCGAAAAGCCCATGGCTACCAGTCTTGAGGAGGCGGCAGCCATGATACGCACTGCAAAGGCCTGCGACAAGATTCTTATGATTGGACACAACCAGTGCCTTATGCCGCCGCACATCAAGGCAAAGCAGCTTCTGAAGGAAGGCATTATTGGCGATATCATGACATTCCGCACCACATTCGGCCACGGCGGTCCAGAAATGTGGTCCCAGGATAAGGGCAACCACACATGGTTCTTCAAGAAGGAAAAGGCGTATGTGGGCTGCATGGGGGATTTGGGCGTGCACAAGTGCTATCTTATTCCATACCTGCTTGATACTGACTTTGCCGAGGCAGCCGCCTTCATCGGCACCTTTGACAAAAAGAACGAAAAAGGCAAGCCCATTACAGTTGATGACAATGCGGTATGCATTATGAAGATGGAAAACGGCGTCATCGGACAACTTACCGCCAGCTGGACCTACTACGGCCAGGGCGACAACATGACCACGTTCTACGGCACAAAGGGCACCATGGTTCTGGGAGGCAGCGAGCAGTACGGTGTGGAAGTCTATCTGAAGAATGGCGAGCAGATCAAGTACAAGGTGGGCGCAATGGCCACCAACGAGCGCCAGGTGGCAAGTGGCATTCCTGATATGTTCGTGGACTGTCTCCTGGATGGCGCAGAAATGCCTTTTGACGGCATGAAGGGCTACAAGGCACTGGCTGCTGTCGTCGCCTGCATGGAGAGCTGCGCAACAGGCAAGGTCGTCAAGGTCAACAACAAACTTGTCCCTGAGAAGAAAGCGGCGAAAAAAGCCAAATAATTACGTAATGGGGCATTTCCCCATTAACACAGAGAGTTAGGAGGGGGCCATGGATCACAGGTGGGCTTGCTCCCTGAAAAAAACTAACCTTTTGGTGAACAGGGCAAATGTCAAAGATGGCCTATAGGCGCTGCGACGCAAATCCTTCTGGCGATGGACATATTATGTTCTAGTTAAGGAGGCACCAAAGCTGGAATGCTGCGCATTGAGGCAAGATAGTTCTGGGACGGAATGGCAAATCCATTTCGTCCCTTTTGTTTCTCCTGGCAAGCATAGCCAAAATGAAAATGCTATATTCCTCAAAAGGTAGGTACTTACAAGGAGCCTCGTAAGCGATGATGGAAGTTAGCCCTTGATAGAGCGTGCGCAGCTGACGCAAGCGAAACCCACGGATGTCCCCCCTGAATATGGAGCCGCGTATGCAGCGAATGAATCTTCATTACAAGGCGTTTCCATCTGTCGCCGCAGTGGCTAGAACTTTTGCCTGGCATATCCGTGGTTTTCGCTTGCGCCTAGTTTTCATCGCTCCTGTGGGGCTCTCAAATACCACCATCATGGAGAACATAGCTTTCCTATAATAATTTAGTTTTTATAGTGAATTTGCTAAAAAGTGTAGTAATGAAGACATCTTTGAATTCCCCCTTGCATATCTGGATTTCATGGGCTATGTTAGTCGCGGATGGTGGGTGGGGGATGTATCCCAAACAATGTACGTGCGCGCGAGAGATGGGGATTTATGGACGCCTGGATGCTAGTTGCATACCATTGGGATAGGCATTGCAACGTACCATTGGGATAGGACAACATACCATTGGGATAGGCCAACATACCATTGGGATAGGCATTGCAACGTACCATTGGGATAGGCCAACATACCATTGGGATAGGCCAACGCATACCACTGGGATAGGCATTGCAACGTACCATTGTGATAGGCCAACATACCATTGGGATAGGCCAACATACCATTGGGATAGGCATTGC
>JAFSTJ010000885.1 GCA_017450525.1 Victivallales bacterium
AAGGAAGAGGCATTGACCTTTGGCACTGGATACCAGACCAACCTGAGCATAATAAGCAGCCTGGTCGGCAGGCATGACTATGTGATATGCGATGTGGAGAACCATGCAAGCATCTACTCCGCATGCCGCCTGAGTTTCGGCAAAATGCTGCGCTACAAGCACAATGACATGGAGGGACTGGAAGCCTGCCTGCAAGCCATCCCCAAGGACAGCGGCGCCCTCATTGTGGTGGACGGTCTCTTTTCACTGGGCGGTGATTTGGCAAATCTGCCCGCCATAGTCCGTCTTGCAAAGCAATACGGCGCACGCACGATGGTAGATGACGCGCACGGATTGGGCGTACTAGGCAAAGGCGGTCGAGGCAGCGCGTTCCATTTTGGCCTTGAAAATGAGATAGACATATTCATGGGTACATTCTCCAAGTCGCTTGCCTCGTTGGGTGGCTTTGTGGCAGCCTCACATTCGGTAATAGAATACATGCGCCACACGGCCTCACCATTTGTGTTCTCGGCCGCAATTCCACCAGCCAGCGCGGCTGTGGCTCTTGCCGCATTGCAGCATCTTGAGGCACACCCAGAACTGCCTGATAAACTGCGGCAAATTTCTGAATACGCCCGCAATGCCTTTGCCAAACGCGAATTGCACATTCGTGAAAGTGCACTTGCCTATCCAACTCCAATCATTCCGCTGCGCACCTGCACGCTGGAGGACACTTTTGCCGCAGCCCAAAAACTCTACGACGCAGGAATATACACAGCGCCATTCGTGCCACCAGCCACACAGGAGGGGGACGCTCTCATACGCACAAGTTATATGGCATCCCACACCGAGGCACTAATTGACGAGGCGGCGGACATCATGGCAAAGGTGTTTGCAGAAATGGGACTCATTAAGCTGAAATGAAATCGTTCCTGTACAACTACATACGCTCAATGCGGCTGTACTACTGCTTTGTGACTGGCACCACTGTGCTTCTAGGCATGACGCTTGCCAATGACATCGCGCAAAAATCAGGTCAGGAACAGCCAACAGTGATACACCAGACGCTGCTTTTGCTGGTGGGTTTCCTTGCCTGGGGCGTGAATCAGATTTTCAGCGACTATCTGGACAGAAAGGAGGATGCCATAAATGCACCACACCGCCCAATGGTGACAGGCGCCCTGCCCCCACGCCCTGCCATGCTTCTTTCCGCCATGCTTATGATGGGCTTTGCCATTGCAAGTGCCTTTGTTTCAGTGTGGGCTTTGCCAGTGCTTGCCTGCGGTGCGGCCCTCAATTGCGCCTATTCTCTGCTGAAGAAAGTTCCCATATTGAACTGCCTTGTCTATGCCTGCGCCATAAGTTGCTGCGCCTTATATGGCTATGTCGGCAGCATGAAAACCTTTCCCGATGCCTCATTGCTTTTGCTTCTTGCAATTCTCCTTGTGACAATACACTTCCTAATGTGCCACAACAGCTATTACAAAGATGTGCCTGGCGACAAAGCCGCTGGCATCCGCACATTGCAGGCCATCTGCCACCGCTACGTTTCAATTTCAGTCTCGCTGATGCTTTTCGCCGCCTTTTTCATTTATAGCGTGATTAGTTTGCTCCATTGCCTTGACGGCACAAGCTCTAACCTAATAAATTTTCTAATTCACCTGCTACTGCAGATTTTGCTGGCAAGCCTGCACATTAAAAGCATCCTGGCGGAGAAATATCACAAAGCCACCCGCCTCAACTGCGAACTTTGCGTCAGCATGCTCTACACCCTAATACTGCAAATTGAACATTCGCTGCTGATTACGGAAATACTGTCCTTACTCATAATTGAAGCACTGTTCATTTGGTACCGCGATGAAAAAGAGTAAGTTCATAACTGGTCTGGCAAAATTGCTATTCTACGCAAGGATGTCCATTGTGTGCGCCTTGCGCTACCATTCTTTCTCCGTGCTGTGGAAAGCCTCCAAATTCACCAGCATTTTCTTCAAGCATAAGCTGGTGAGACTGCCTTCAGGAGAATATAAGCTGGACTTCTATATGCCCAGGTATCCATCCGAGGCATTCTTCACTGCGATAGAGGACAAGGTGCTGCATAAGCCGCCACGCCCTGTCAGCGTCGTACTGTCAATAAGCAAGGCCTGCGCCTATCATTGCCCGCATTGCTACCAGCGCAAAGACTCTCCACAGGAGCTGCCACTTCCAATCTTGCTTGAAAACGTGCGGAAACTGCGTGATTTCGGTGTGGTGGCATGGGCTGTTGAAGGCGGAGAACCGCTGCTGCGAATGGAACGTCTTGAGGCGGTTCTGTCAGAAATCAGCGGACTTGAGGTCTGGGTGAACAGCACGGGGCATTCTGCCACGCCAGAGAAGATACGCCGTCTGGCCGAGCTTAAAGTCACTGGCGTCATGAGTTCAATACATTCTGTGAATCCTGATGAGCACGATGCATTCACTGGCATTAAAGGCTCCTGGCGGCGTGCGCTGGATTTTCTGCACGACTGCCAGGAGGTGGGAATGCTGATCGGGTTCAACACGGTGCTTACGGACGAGCAAATCGTCAGTGGCGGCATTGACGAAATCATGTCCCTTGCAAAGGAGCATAACTGCGACTACATCCAGCTCATTCATCCAAAGGCCTGTGGCGGCTGGATGGGAAAGTCGTTTGACACGGCACTCAGCCAAAAGGCAATCCGCATTGCAAAGAAGGCGCAGCTCAGATACAATTCCTCCAGTGAGCCAAATTCGCCCGTGCTGACAGCGCAGGTGTTCGAGGAATCACCCGAAATGCTGGGCTGCTGCTGTGGCGGCATAGACAGATTCTACATCGGCGCTTCTGGCGAGGTGCAGCCCTGTGAATTTG
>JAFSTJ010000886.1 GCA_017450525.1 Victivallales bacterium
GGGGGAGGATGGTGCCAGACAAATGGGCATACGCCTGGCAAAAGGCACAATACGTGGTATTCTTGACGCGACACGCAACGCGAAGCGCTTCAAAATGGACAATGCCAAAGTCGGCGCTATAAGTAAGACCTTGACCGCGCCGCTTAGGCCCATATGCCGCAACAACCCCGATATCCTGCCATCCCATTACCTTGGCAAGGATGCCATTGACCTGGAGATGCAGTGCCTTGCCATAGGCGACGTGTGCTTTGTCGGCGTGCCAGGCGAAATGTGCGCGGAGATGGGACTGGAAATAAAGTGGCACTCCCCCTTCAGAAAAACATTCATCGCATTTGTCGCAACCGCATACCATGATTACATTGTCCCCGCTAATTTCCTGCTGCAAGGCGGATATGAGGCGAGGATGCACCGTTTTTCAGCGAGAAAGACCATCGACCTGGTAAAGACTGCAGTGGATGGAATGTTCGAACTGAAGGATGAGTTGTACCCCCTGCCAGAAGGGCAGGAAGAGGATTATACCAGAGAAAACAATAATGTTGAAATTAGCATAACGCCAACAACCATACAGTAAAAGCAAGACTATGCAAGCAAAAATAATCATAAAAAATGGTTTTATTTGCGACGGATCAGGAACGGCACCGCAAAAGAAGGATTTGCTCATCGAAAAGGGCCTGATATCGGCCATTGGCGAACCAGGCGCATTTCAGGACAATGCAGACTGCATAATTGATGCGGCAGGAAACCTTGTCACGCCAGGTTTCATAGACGCACATTCCCATGGTGACGTCAGAAAACTGCGCTATCCAGAGAACCGCTCAAAACTGTTCCAGGGTGTGACCACCGAGGTGGACGGCAACTGCGGCTTCTCCTACAGTTGTGTGCCAGGCGAACTGGAGGACATGCACTGGAGTGGCCTTGCTGAATATGCCTCTGTGATGAAGCAGCGTTCAGTCTCCACCAACACGGTGGTTCTTTGCGGGCACAATTCAATCCGTGAACAGGTCATGGGCAAGCAAAATGCCAAGGCTGGCAAGGACGAAATTGCCGCAATGCGCCGCCTAATGGAGCAAGCATTTGAAGCGGGCGCTGCTGGCTGGACCAGCGGCCTCACCTATTTCCCTGGCAAGTTTTCCGACACGGCGGAGTTGCTGGAACTTTCTGTCCTTACTAAAGGCACCAACAAGATACACGGCACCCACATGCGCAGCGAAGGCGAGAAGTTGCTTGAGGCATTGCATGAGGCGATTGAAGTTGCTCGTGCTGGCTCTGGCAGGCTGGAAGTCAGCCATCTCAAGACGCTCTTCCCTGGCAATTTCCATAAGGTTGACCAGTTGCTGCAGGACATACGGGACGCGCAGCAGTCTGGCATGGATGTTCATGCGGACCGCTATCCCTACATCTACACATCCACACGCATTGGGCAGGCGCTGCCTTCTCCATACAACATGGATCCTGACTTTGCAACAAAACTGCGCGCTTCCGTGGACTTCCAGGAGGAGATTGCAAAGGCTCTGGAGCATAGTCCCAGAGATTTGGCGCCCACCATATTGACGGCGAAGAAGAAAACTCTGGCGGAAATCGCCCAGGAAAAGGGTGTTTCCGTAGAAAGAGCCTGCATGATGGAGTTTCTGGAAAGCCCCGAGCAGAACGCGGCATTCCTTTCCTGCTCACCAGAAAATCTAGAGAAGATACTGTCCCAGCCATGGGTATGCGCTGGTTCTGACGGCGTTTCTATGCAGTTGGACGCAGGCGAGCAGTTTGGTGGGCATCCCAGGGCCGTCGGCACTTTTCCGACCTTCTTCAGAATGGTCAGCAAACTGTGTGGCGTGGCAGAGGCCGTTCGCAGGATGACTGCACTACCCGCGCAGATATTCCGCATTCCGCAGCGCGGCCTCCTCAAGCCAGGCTACATTGCGGATATCGTGATATTTGACAGCGACAAGTTCGAATCCAAGGCAGGCTTCCGTGGCGAGGATCCAATGCCCATCGGAATGAAA
>JAFSTJ010000887.1 GCA_017450525.1 Victivallales bacterium
ATAGAGCTTAAGATAGGCGGCGATCTCGACAACAAGAAGGCGCGCTCCGAGAAGGAAGCGCTGCTGGAGCAGTACTGCATCCTTGCGAACCACCTTGGAAGCGCAGAGAAGATAAGGATATGCTTTGCTACGGCATACAACCGATATGGCGAGGGGAATCCCTGGAAGCAGGGGCGTGTGCTGCAGTTCTTCTCGAAGGAGGAACTACTTATAAGCAAGGATTTTTGGAATATGGTCTGCAAGTCCAAAAACGGATACGAGATCATCATTGATGAATACAAGAAGAACGCCCCTCTGATAATTGACGCTCTTAAGCGGATAAAACAGGTATATTTGCCGGAATGAACTCTAACGTCATGTTGAAGTGCGGCGACAGCAGAGAGCTTCTGCGTGAGTTGCCAGATGGTTCCGTTGACATGATACTAACTGATCCCCCATACAACATTGGCAAGTTTTCCACTGGCAATATAAAATTGCCATGGCGCAAGGAAATCAATAACGATGTGGCGGAATGGGACCGTCAGGACTTTAACCCGGAGGAATGGGAGCACGAGTTTCGTCGTCTACTCAAGCCATGCGGGAATCTCTTTGTGTTTACGTCGTACAATATGCTTGGACGTTGGCATTCATGCTTGGACAGATATTTTGACACGACACAGATGTTTGTGTGGCACAAGACAAATCCTCCGCCCAAGATATACAAAGCTGGTTTCTTAAATAGCTGTGAACTTGTGTTCTGCTGCTGGAACAGAGGCCATGTCTGGAATTTTTCTTCGCAGGCGATGATGCACAATTTTATTGAAAGCCCTATTTGTATGGGCGCAGAACGACTGAAGAACCCTCATCATCCGACTCAAAAACCTGTAAAAGTGCTGTCGCATTTGATTGAGATAGCGAGCAATCCAAATGACATCGTACTGGATCCATTCATGGGCGTAGGCTCTACGGGTGCGGCGGCTCTGGCGCTTGCCCGCAGGTTCATCGGGTTTGAGTTGCATGATGCGTATTACCGCGCCGCTTGCGAAAGAATGTTAGAGCTGAAAGATCAAATGAACAAATGAACGTCAAGAAGGCAATTTTTGTTATGGGAAACATAATTCTATCCATGCCAATCTTTGGCCTGCCACCCATAATCAAGTGGGCTGGCGGCAAAGAGAGGGAGCTCCCTCATATCGTTGAAAATGCGCCTAAGGAATTCAAGAGATATTTTGAGCCTTTCGTCGGCGGAGGGTCGGTATTTGCGGCGATGAACGCTAAGGAGTATTTTGTCAACGATAAATCCGACGAACTTATTGCATTGTACACTGCAATAAAAAGCGGAGACAAAAAGGCGTTTGCGGCCATGTCGGAGATTAACGAATCATGGAAGATGGTCTTTAGTTTTGCAACTGACCACATGGCTGAGCTGTCATCTATATACCGGCGATATCGTGAGGGAGGCATAACCGATAAAGAGGTAAAGGATTTGCTGTGCAGGTTTATAGATGGCCATTTTCAGGCGCTGACAGGATGCCTGAGGAGTATGCGCTTGGATGATGTGCGCTATA
>JAFSTJ010000888.1 GCA_017450525.1 Victivallales bacterium
CCCTGCGGGCGCTGACCCTGGGCTATCCTATGTCTCGCCCCTCCGGGGCAATTGCGCCCCCCTACTCGAAACGGCCCAACAAACTTGATGCTGTTAACTACCTTCTTGGGGAACATAGCGTATGTTCTCTAGGGTAAGTACGCTATAAAACAAGCACTAGTGAGATTCATTATCCCATTCCATGCAGTATTTTTTCAAAATCTCAGCGTTTTGCTTTGAAAGAGAACCAACGTACTTTCTAAAAATGTCCATGTAGCAAGAAAGGTTTTCAAGGGATTCGACATGACCGTCAGCAAAGGCAACATGGGTCTTTGGCAATACAGTCTGCCACGGAACGATAGGATGCCAAGCATGGCATCCTATTCTGTCAATAAGAACTGGAATATAGCGTGATGCGTTTTCATCTGATATCGTCCTGTAGGGCACAAACCTGTATTCCATTCCACAAAGTGGACAAATGGTATAAGATTTTTTCTCCAGATAATTCCCCTCTATCACCGTATCCATAGATGGCGGCATGTAGGAAGGCTTTGCCTCGTTTTCGTAGTAGCCAGAGTAGATTTGAATCGAAAGCATCGCGGTCTTAAGATTGTTCCAGCAGGTGATTGCTTTCACATAGTGCCGCTCTTGGTGCTGTTTATTTGGTACAACTGAAAAGCTTTTCCATCTTCAGCTCCTCTTGGAGACACTCTCTGTCCACAGCAGACCGCCACCGACTACTAGACAAAAGAGCACGTCGCCTGCGAATGGGAACAAGGAGAGGCCTGAAAGCAGTCCATGTACAAGTAGCACAATTCCCTCAAAAAGAGAACACCAGGCAAGCAAAGGAACAAGATTGCTGTACTGGCGTGGCTTCAGCAAAGCCATCATAAACAGAAAGCCAATGATGCTCCATCCACCGCAGGCCATCCGAAGCCAGTACTGCATCTGCGCATCTGAGAAATCATAGGAGGTACCCATGCTCTGCAGCATCGGCGTCATCGCCTTCCAAGGCAAAAGCACGCCCAGAACCGCAACGCCCCAGCCGATTGCGCCAGTGGCAAGAAGCAGTGTATGGATTTTTCGTGCAGTTTTCATGGTTTGCTCAGTTGGAAAAAACTGGAGTGTACTTTGCTCATCCTCTACCCGAATCCTTTTCTTCGAGGGAAGCTCCACAATACGGGCAGAACTTATGTAGTAAACTCATGTTCACTAGCTTATGACATTTCGGGCACTTGAATCTCATTGAGTAACCTATTAGAATAATCGCTCCAAGGATTGCTACTCCTAGCCAAAAAGTTGACCAAATGTGAAGCAGTATTAAAGCCAGCATAAAGGCAAACCAAGCAGAGAACATGATTAAAAAGAGCTTATATCGTTGCTTCAATGAAGTTTTCTGTCTCATAGCTCAACCTCCAAATATGCTTTTCTCCCGAGGTCATTACCTCCAGCCCCAAGCCCCAACCAGATAGGGACGGTCGGGGGAAAAAACGGGGCCCCGCCCTTTAGGGTTGGGGACTAATTTAGCCAGTTTCGAGGGGCTTGTCAAGTCGGCTTTTCGATAATCAACGAATCACTTTATTTTATTATAATGACTTGAAGAAAGTTACATATAAAAGTTGAGATGTGTGCAGGCAAAGTGCCCCCATGGCTTCATCCCTCATAATTCAACCAACACTCCGTCGTATACAGGATCATAGCCAACAGCCACTGTCATCTTTCAGTTTTTTGCCGAGAACTGTTGGCTGTATGAAAATACATGTTCTAGAGGAAATTACAAAACTAGTGCGAAATGCGCTATGAGATGGGCGCAGTGGCTAAGGCAACGGCTTGAAGCCGCACTTTCGTGCGGCGAGAGGCGTTGACAACGCCAATGTGTTCATATCGACGCGCATTTCGATGATAGTTTTGAAATTACCTCTCTATAGTCAAGATAACAGCCTACTAGCTACTGCTCTTCGTGTTTGCCATAAATGGGGTCATACCAATTCAATATATCCATTTCCCAGAATGGTGTCCCGCTAAATGCGTTCATAAATCCCACGACGCCTCCCCACAAAAGAACAAACGGCAGGCGAATCACAAACCACTCCAAGTCATATGCGCAGAAAACTAACCCAAACGTATAGAAGCAAACCCCTCCCACCATGTAGGGAACAACGTTCAGCGGAAACATCAGCAGATTAACTGCAAGCTCCTTCATGGTGGGTGGTCTTCGATGTTTCCAGTATTCCTGCGCACATTTTGGGCATTGCCAGTATTGCCGCCCCCCTTGAGGAATGCCTGGATAATCAGGTGCCT
Source organism: Victivallales bacterium (assembly GCA_017450525.1). Taxonomy (GTDB): domain Bacteria; phylum Verrucomicrobiota; class Lentisphaeria; order Oligosphaerales; family Oligosphaeraceae; genus RGIG3456. The sequence goes on from JAFSTJ010000888.1 coordinate 2,281, forward strand.
TGATATCAGCACCACAAAGAATGACCAAAGGAATACCGTTCACCAACGCGAACTCGCGCAACGCCCGCGCCTGGGGATTATCCTGCAGCGGCTTGTCTAGCGTCTCCTCGCTTCGGTCATAGACGATCACGCGGTATCTGCCACTCTTCCATAGCCGCTTCAACTCTCGGCTACAGGCATCGACATCAAATGCACCCTCTTCGAACTCCAGGTCTGGTATGTTCAATGCTGCTTCGGTTGAACCCTCTATTTGCCTTTCCCCTTTCGCACGCACAAGCAACACCTGATCCGCTGTGAAATCAGGCAAACGATGCCTGCCTGTCATACAAAAGACATTCCATGCCTGGCGTGGAGGAAGGACAACGTTGTCGCTAGAGACGCAACCACCTAGTAGAAGACTAAAAAGTACAATCAACGTCAGAAGCAACCATTTTGCATTAAGGTTGTTATGCATCTAGTTCTCCAGGTTTTCTCGCCGAAAACGCATTATGCCTTCAGATTCTCACGAGCCCTTGGATTGTTGCCAATGATCACGGCAACCTTTTCACACGTGTTTATCTCGCCGCGACTGCCGAATGTCGCGTAATGACGCGCCTGGGCACACTGCCTGATTGGGCAGAGTGACTCAGCGTATGGGGTTTTCACGCCCTGGATGCGACAGCCCGTGCAATTGATCATTTCAGGCGTAATCTCCACCTTGTTCAGCTCGCTCCAGTATTTAGCGACTTTTCTGCGCAGTTCATCGTCATTGTTCAATGTCGCGATACGTGCTTCACAAGCCTCACAGTCCAGCCCACAACAAGCTATAAAATCGTTCATAAACACCTCTTAATTCAATATGCTGATAGCCTGGCGTTCCACAATCACCAACGGCGAATCAATCCACGGCAAATCGAGGAACCATTGCAAATCACCTTCCCGACGAATACGGTCGGCTGGAATAGCGAAAACACGACCTGTGACGGGATCGACCAAGACGGGGTTATTGAAGGAGAAATCGCGCGTTACAACCACCGCCGTGCCTGGCCGCGTGCCATTGCCTGGTACTTCACTTCGGCTCCAATAAGCCAGAAGCGCGTCACCCGTCTTCCTGCGTTGCCACGTAAATACAGTGCTGAAACGTTCTGCAAGGACGCTGGCCCTGCTGCCTTCCACTGGCAGCGTCTCCTCGTCGAAGAGCGTTGTCATGCAGCGCATTGCCTGGAATGACTGCTTGGGACGAATGACACGGTGTTCCGCATCCGCAAGCAACAATCCCTTGCGGTTGATTTCACCGCCAGGTCCGCACTTGCTACGCTGCGGATGATTGAAGTCGCAAATGGTGAAAATCGAAGAATCCACTCCAAGTGCGTGATCGGTGATATAATGGCGCAGATTCCATTTGCACTGGCTAAGCTCACTCCAATCAATGCCGCGCATGGCAAAGCGTGTCGTCAGTTCAGAAGGACACCCTGCTTCGCCCTGGCGTAACTTTCCGCGTGCTCCATAGAATGCCAACGTTGCTTTCATTGCGCGGTAAACATCCCCTATGAGATCGGGGTTGCTTTTATAGGCGTGGAAGATAAACCAATCGTATTCATTCAGAGCACCACGCTCGTGGAAAAGGTTGATATAGCGTCCAAAACGTAGGACATTGGAAAAATCCGCAATTGACAAGGCACCGATGCGCGCATCAGGCAACTCCTCCCGAATGACACGAGTCGTGTCTATATTGAACTCCACAATCTCGGCATCCGTCTGGTTCTGCCGTCCACTGTCTGGCTCATTCCACATTGCATAGTCGCGCACCCGTCCACGGAAATGCAGCACCATTTCCCTTACCCAACGGAAATACGCCTGGCGTCCTTCCCCCTGTGGAAGCCCGCAGCCGATGTCAGGACCGCCCCCGCCTGGATAAATTGAATTGCCGTAGCCTGTCTCCAAGAGGGGATTCATTCCCATTGAAATCGCCGAATCCACCAGCGCATCCAGCCAGGCAAAGTCATAGACACCTGGTCTTTTCTCCGTCTTTGCCCAGCCAGCCTGAAAACGCAGGGTACCTACAGCCAATTGCGGAATATATCCCTTGTATGCATCAAAGTCCGCATAGTCACGATCCAACGTCTCGCACCCAAGCGTCCAGCATCCACGCCCCGCCGATGCCGCAGTCTTCAATGCCAAATCGCCCAGCAACGGATAATCGATTTCAATTTGGTCTGCCATTGAGCTTTTCTCCATCAAATCCTTTTTGCAACGATGTAATCAAAACGGGGCCCCGCCCTTTAGGGTTGGGGACAAATTTAGCCTGTTTTTGGGGGCGTGTCAAGTCGGTTTTTCGATATTCAACAAATCACCTTACTTTATTATAGGCACTTAAAGAAAGTAGCTATAAAAAGGTGATGGTTGAGCGATTGCGGAGGAGTTGCAAGGTTATGTGGGACAGTGGAGAAGGAAGCTTTTTTCGAACAATCGGTGTAGAAATAGAGATGTTGTTATATTACATTAATGCTCTGTTCCCCAAGGTAATTAACAGCATCAAGTTTGTTGTGCCGTTTCGAGTAGGGGAGCGCAAAAGCGCCCTGAAGGGGCGCAATTGCCCCGGAGGGGCGAGAACTATGATAGCCCA
>JAFSTJ010000889.1 GCA_017450525.1 Victivallales bacterium
AGGCCAATTCAGGCGCGTATATGCTGTTTCCTTCGTTCACTAATCTGGGGCCTTCATACCAGCAGCAAAAGGGTATCCGTAATGGTTATTATGTGGTGAATGTGTTTGAGAATAGCAAGTTGAAAGGCGCTGGTAAGGCATTCATGAACATTCGTGTGTTCAATGCCAAGGTGAAGATTAAGAATCTTCGTATGGTAAAGGAGCCCAAGTATAGATTTGATGTGCTGTACAGAAGTCACAATTTCGGTAAGCCTCTGCCAATGTCGGCTGTACTGGAGATGTCATTCTCTACTAAAGGTGCCGCTTTGCCTGAGAGATTGCGCGTCAACTACATTGATGCGGTTGAAAATTTGCCCATTGAGTTAAGCGGAAAGCGTTTTTCCTATCTGGAAAAAAACGAGAACAATGTGGGTGAACTTTTTGCCAATCCCGAAATTGTTTCACTTGGCAGCAGGAATATGAATGGCGGCACTGTCATGATGTTGGTGGAGGGAATGGATGTCCCCGTGATTACCTGGCTTCCCTACGCTTGGAATCAGCCAGCGCTGAAGAACACGGTTCAGGCTCTTCCAAATAATCTTGACTGGATTAAGGATATCCGCAATGAACACCCGAGAATCTTCATAAACAAGGACACCATTCCGCGTATTCGGGAATGGGCAAAGGAAATAGACTGCAGCCAGATTCTTATGGATGCGGACAATTTCCAGATTGATGAGAACAAGCGTGAAAAGACTCGTGGCTTCACAGGAGACAAAAGACCTTACGGGCAGCAGGATGTGGAGGTGTTGATACCCTGTGAGCCAGAGGCCATGACCTGCGCGGTTGCATACATTCTGACAGGCGAGAAAAAATATGCTGACAGGAGTTTCTACTTTTTGAAGCATTGTCTGCGCGCATACCAGGACTGCGCCGAAAAAAGAACACGCATCAATTGGTTTGGGTTGAAGCGCATTACTGCAATGGCGGCGCTTGATTGGATTTACAATGAATTGCCAGATGCTGACCGTAAAAAGTGGATCAAGGACTTTGTGGATGTGAATATTAAATACACCCGACACGGATGGCATGGACCTTTTATGGGTGTCAATGGCGGCATTGGTACTGTCGGTGGCTTCTATGGCGATTCCAACAACGAACTTTACATGGGCGTACTTGCCTACAATGAGGGCGTTTGTGATGAACTGGCTCTGGATATGCTCAAGCAGGGGTATGACAAATATGTGAAGTGCATGAATTTCAGGGACAGTGTAGCTGAGGACGATGGTATCCTGTCCACTGTCGCAATGGGTTATTCGGCTGGGCAGTATCCCTGGGCTAGCTACGATTTCTTGGCTCTGTGGCGCACGCTTTTCAAGAAGGACATAGTCCTGCCAAAATTCACGCATCTCATGTATTATGGGGAATGGGCCCAGTGGAATATGCTGCCAGGAAAGGGCAATGTGAAAAATCGTGAATTCGGTCTGGCTGACAATGCCAAGACAGATATGATGATGTGGTCCATTTCAGGACATCTTTATTACATTGCCTCCCTTTATGGCAGAGACTATCCTGAAGAGGCCGCACAGATTGCCGCCGCGATTCAGCGTATGGACGGCAAGTATGATGTGAATTCCTACAAGGCGAAGGATAAGACGCAGAAGCGCACTGTGGCTCCAAAATACTATGAGACCTTCTTCAGGCGCCTTCTGGCGTATGGAATTAAGGACACCCCTAGGGCTGCATCTAGTAATGCAGCGCATGCGATGGCGCGACATTTCCCCAGTGGCGGCGTCTTTTTCATGCACGGCAACGAACCTAAGGACAGGACATATGCACTTTTCAACGTGGGTAGCCGTCTGATTGCCCACAAGACACGCGGCGATGAGAATCACTTTACCATATTCCGCAAAGGATATCTCGCAATAGATTCGGGCTATCGCTGTGATGCATGGACTTTCCATTACAAATACCATCATTCTTCTGTTGCGCACAACACCATGCTGATACATGATCCTGATGAGGTTTTCGAGGATGACATCAAGAACATAAAAAGCGGTGTTATACGTTTTGCCAATGATTGGAAGGATTCACCCGAGGCAAAGGGCATGATTGATGAGATGATGCCGTACATTGGCGAAGCGCAGGGAGGGCAGAACAGGAATATTGGCGGCAAGTGCAGGGCATTCTCTACAAATGAACAATATACCTACATTGTTGGCGATGCCACGCCTGTGTATTCGGACAAGAAATGCGCAGAGTTCACTCGTCAGTTCCTGCATTTGCAGCCCGATGTGTTTGTGGTGTTCGACCGCGTGGAGGCTAGAAAGCCCGAGTTCAAGAAGGAATGGCTTCTGCATTTCCTGGAGGAACCACAGGTTAATGGAAATGTGACCGAGGCCAATGTCAGCGATGAGGGCGGGCATATCCGTTGCACCAGTCTGATGCCTCAAAATGGCAAAATTGAGAAAATCGGTGGGCCTGGCAAGGAATTCTGGGGCGGCAAGGTCAACTGGACTGCGCCAAACAAGGTGCTGGACAAAGTGAAATATGGCGGCAAATGGCGTATTTCACTTTCACCAGCAAGCCCCGCAAAACGGGATTATTTCCTGAATGTCATTGAGGTGGGCGACCAGCCTGTCAAGGAGATGAAGTGCAGCGAAAACAAGGATGCCGTTACATTGAATATGGTTTTGCATGACGGCAAAAAGGTGGAGATCATCTTCAATAAGGACGGCGATGTCGGCGGAAAAATAACTATAGGCGCTCTCTCGCAGGAACTGACAAGGCAAGTCCAGTCCCAGACAGGATTTCTGTTCTGATTCTAGCGATTTTTATGTTGGCGCCAGATGGCGCCAACTCAGATTGCCCTTGGCGTTAATATGCCTTGGTGCGGAGCGTAGATGATGCGCACACGGTCGCGGCACCCACTCTGGAGGGGGTGGCGTGAATGTGCCTTGGTATGGAGCGTGGATGATGCGCGCACGGTCGCGGCGCACACTCTGGGAGGCCTTGGCGTGAATGTGTCTTGGTGCGGAACGTTTCTCCCCGAGTATCCCTATCACTAGGACAACCTTAGTGCGCCCCGTGTACACACACAAAAAGGCCGCCTTCCGAGGAAGGCGGCCTTATACTAGGCAAGACTACAGTTAGTCAATAGTTCCAGTGTATGTGGGAACCCAAAGCTTGCTGTTGTTGTTGCGATATTTTGGAATAGCAG
>JAFSTJ010000890.1 GCA_017450525.1 Victivallales bacterium
ACCGCATCGCACTCCAGCCCATTGAATCTGATGGACCGCAGCTTGCTGACAAGGTGATCTGCGAAACAATGGCTAGCATCCCTGGCTTCGATGATATGGAAGAGTGGGACGATAAACTGGCGGACGCACTCAAGGAAAAACTCGTCGGCAAGACCTGCCAGATGATTGAGCTTGAGAAGACGGACAGGGGAATCAAGTTCAAACCGATTGAGAATTTAGAAGGCAAGCCTGTAATAAAGAAACTCACCGCAGAGGACATAGATATTCTTGGACCTGCCTGCTTCGACAACCTTAACGGATTATAAATGAACAATTAAAGGAAAACATGAACGCTGACATTCTTGTGAAAGAACTCGGCTCGCGCATCGGCATCGAACTTGCGTTCGATGCCGATGGCATTTGCGCGTTTAAGGCCGATGACATGGTAATAGTACTCCACAATCTCAACGACTATGAAATTGCGCTTGTTGGGGACATTGGCGAGCCGCCGTTAGATGGCTTGGAGTCGCTCTACCGTACGATGCTGGAGGCAAACCACCTCTTCGGTGGCACAGGTGGCGCCACAATCTCATTTGATGCTGAACGTGATAGTTTTGCACTTGTGAAGATATTCGATACACGCCCCCTTGATGCGGACACGTTTATAGAGGCTGTCTCGAAGTTCACCAGCGTACTTGAAGTGTGGACGAAACTCACGGCCAACTGGCGCGGCACTTTGGATGAGACACAGCCTGGCTCCTCCAGGCCAAATGACGTGATAATGGTGTAGTTTTACACGGCGCGGCGGTGCTGATATTTGCCGACAGGTAAATATCAGCCTATTTACATAATTATCTTTAGCTATTTTCCCCGTATGGGTAGGTATGTGCGCGGCCATGAGCCGCGCACTCAGGACGTTTGACTGCCTGTTGCTTTTGGATGTTCCGATATAAAGGCCATAAGGAAGTCCTGCGTTCCGAGTGCGCGGCCTATCACATACCTACCCATACGGGGAAAATAGCTTTCACGGATTGCATTATTTAAGCTTTGGTTTATATCATATCCTTGAAACGGGGAATTATCATTTTTACAATATTGTTTTTAATGATTATTTATTGCCATTTTGACAAGGAATATAATACTGCATGGACACCATATCCAAGGAAAAGCGCAGCGAGGTGATGAGCCATATCAGGTCAAAGGACACGAATCCTGAGATGGTGGTGCGGAGGCATCTGCACGCATTGGGCTTTCGCTACCGCCTCCATTCTTCCAAACTGCCTGGACATCCAGACATAGTGCTGCCCAAGTGGCACACGGTCATCTTTGTGAACGGCTGCTTCTGGCATAGGCATGAGGGATGCAAGACCGCCACCATGCCAAAGTCCAACGTGGAATTCTGGCAGGCAAAGTTCGAACGGAATGTGGCGCGAGACAAGAAGGAGCATGCCGCATTGGAAGCGGCGGGGTGGCATGTGATTGTGCTGTGGGAGTGCGAGGTTAAGAAGCGTCTGCCAGAACTTGCCGATGAAATCAAGGAGGCAGGCGAATGAACTGCACGCTTTGCAATATGTGCATGATTGAGGACGAAGCTACGGGGCGCGTGCTGGTGCAGCATCGTCTGCCCAAGGCGACGAATCCTTGGTGCGGGCTGACATTTCCTGGCGGGCATGTGGAGGCAGGGGAATCCATAACTGACAGCGTCGTACGTGAAATCCGTGAGGAGACTGGGCTGACTGTCTCGAAACTGCGGATGTGCGGCGTTGTGGAGTGGGAGACCATTGGCGAGCGAGCGGATGGTTCGCCAGCCGAGGTGGCAGCCAATTCCAAGTACATCGTGTTCATGTTCCGCACCAGCATTTATAGTGGCGAGTTGCAATCCTCTGCCGAGGGGAAGATGGAGTGGATGACGCTGGAGGATATGCGCAAGGGCGGCTTGGCACCACACATGGAGGAATACATTCGCGTTCTGCTGGAGGATGAGGTCCCACAGGCATACGGCATCAGCGGAAGCGGTGTTTTAGAGGTGGTTCAATGAGCAGGATACGATTGAAACCACTTGTGCAAACTCCCATGGACTATGGGATGCCAGTTCCAAGTCGTGGCATTCTGATTGAATGGAACGATGAGCAGGGATATGGCTTCATTTCTCCCGAAGCTGGGGAACCGAAGGTTTTCTTGCATATCAAATCTCTTCGTCCAGGCTCTAGGCGTCCCATGGTGGGGGATGATTTTTTCTATAAACTAACGAAAGATGGCAAGGGTCGTCCTCGCGCCGAGGAGGCATATCAAGCGATGTTGAATGAGAAGCGTGATACTCCATTTTATCATTCAATACTTAAAGTACTTTCTAGTGTTTGGCCTCTTGCCTTTGTCCCTGCCTTTGTCGTGACAGCCAAAACCAGCAAGCTTATTTTGGGCATTTATGCCGCATTTATTGTAAACAGCCTGCTGACATTCTTGTTCTATTGGGAGGACAAGTATCTTGCCCAATACAAGTATTGGCGCATACCTGAAAAAAGACTTCATATTTGGGAATTGCTCTGTGGCTGGCCAGGTGCCTTGTTCGCTCAGAGGATTTTCAAGCACAAAAGAAGCAAGGGCAGTTTCATGATAGTGTTCTGGTTTTGCGCAATAGCCAATGTAACTGCCTTGTTTTTGCTTTTCCATTATGGAAATCCACGGGACATTGGAGAGGCGATAGGGTCATGGTGGCAGGATTTCGCATCTTTATATGAATGATTTTGTTCTTGAATGGAATGCAAGTGAAGGAAAACATAAAGGAGATAGAGACAAATGAGTGAGAGACAAGGTGTTTTTACACAAATATCATTGTTCAGCGTATTGCTTGGTGGGCGTTATGGTGGCGTATGCAGCGTTGCAGATGTTAAAAAATACGGCAACATGGCGATAGCCACCATGGATCGCCTTGACGGGGAAATGCAGATGATTGACGGCGTTGTCTATCAGGCTTGTGCTGACGGGCGGCTTCTGCTTCCCAAGGATGAGGAGACTATTCCATTCGGCACAATCGCAATGTTTACGCCTGAACAGGAGTTGACCCTGGAGGGCTATCCCAGTTATGAGGATTTTGAGGAGCGCATGAAAACGGAATGTTCTGGGCTGAATTTGCCAGTGGCCGTGCATATCAAGGGGGATTTTTCGCGAATGAAGGTCAGAGCGGTAGGACGCCAGGAGAAGGATGGCGTTGGCCTGGCTGAAGCGGCGCGGAACGAGGCGGTATTTGAGCTAAGCGAGATATCGGGTGACCTGGTGGGCTTCCGCCTGCCAGGATATGTGCAGGGAGTGAATGCACCAGGCTGGCACCTGCATTTCGTGGACGAGGCACGGAAGCATGGCGGGCATGTGGTTAATTTCTCGTTGAAGCGTGGTGTAATGCGCATCTGCCGTGCGCGTGAATTTAGGATACTGCTACCCGATGTACTGGAGGAACTGGATTTGAATCGGGACTGGAGCGAGGATTTGCACAAGGCTGAGGCGGAACGGTAGCAATAACAGGGCAGGGGGCGGATGGGGATGATGAACGCGGGCGTTTCCGCCCGCGCACAGGACGCCCGCGCACAGGACAGCCGGGGGGGGACACGCGGGCGTTTCCGCCCGCGCACAGGACAGGCGCAGGGAACACGCGGGCGTTTCCGCCCGCGCACAGGACAGGCGCAGGGAACACGCGGGCGTTTCCGCCCGCGCACAGGACAGGCGCAGGGGACACGCGGGCGAGAACGCCCGCGCACAGAACGCCCGCGCACAGAACTGGCCGATGTTTAGTTGGAATAAGGTTTGAAGCCCAGTTCCTCCTGCATGATGATAGCAAATGGAATGCCGAACACAAGTGGGAATATGCTTGTATTTAGAAAGACGCTCAATGCGAACAATTTGGCATTTACATCTGGGTATGCGTATGCTACGGAGGGCGTGATTATGGCAGTTTCAATAATTGCGACGAATACGATGACAAACGTGTGAAAGAGGATGTCTGGAATCGTCCTAAGTGCGAATGGGTGTCGCCCGAATGTCTGCCAGATGGACCATGTGAAGAATGGTCCGAAGAAGTTGGCTGAAAATCCTGCGAGGGATGACCAGCGAAGTGCATCGTCGAAGATATCTCCAATCAGGTTGCCCAATGCGAAGACGATGCATCCCATTGGCCCGAAGAAAATGCCGTATATTGGGAAGAGTGCGTTGACTGGACGTACGTCTGAGAAGCCAGGAATGAGCGTCATTGCCTTGAATGGCAGTGCGAATACCAGATAGACGAACAGAAGCAGTAGGAAATGGCGAAGTTGTTTATTCATGTGCTTTCCTTCTGTGTTAGGTTTTCTAGTTTGTTTCGCTTGCCTCTAAGGTCGAGCATTTCAGTCAAGCTGCCAGCGATGATAAGGAGGGCGCCAAGAATGGTGAATGGCGTCAGTTCAACAGGGGTGATGATGCTGGCTGGCATGATGGTGCCCCACGTTATTGAAAACACGATTTCCAGCGAATAGACGACGGTGGCGTTTGTGGCTGTAACGTGCTTCATTGCGATTATGTTGAATGCCTGAGAAATGGCGACGATGAAGTAGGAATAGATGGCCCATGAGGCGATCAAGGTCTTTGTGATGGGGATTCCGAAGAGCAAATGCGGGTCCTGGAAGAACCAGAATACCATTGAAAACAATCCTGCAAACAAACTCAGGAAGATCGCTATGGCAAGAGGGTCGTGCTTTTTTGCCATGTCTGCCAAAATCACGATGAAAATGGCTCTGAGCAGGCAGCCGCCAGTCATTATTGCAAGGCCAGTCAGTTGTTCGCCTTGCAGTGAAGGTCCAAGTGCAATGGCGATTCCCATGCAGACTAGAAGGACAGAAATCCATGTTTCAAGACTGATTTTTCTCCTGGCACTCAACAATACGACGGGCAGGACCACGACTGTCATGCAGAATGTGAAAGAGCCGCTGGTGACGTCAAATGACTTCAATCCGTATAGGTACATTGTGTTGTAGGTGGCGTTCAGGATTGAAAGCAGCAGTGAACCGAGAACCAGGGAGCGTCCGTTTTTGCGTAGAGCGCTCAATGCACGTTTATAAAACGCGGCAAGCAGTAGAAGGGCGCCAGCAAGGGAAGTTACGCAGGATGTGGCAAATGCGGGAATGTCATTTGGTATGCAGGCATACAGCACAACTTCCATTGACCAGCACAGGGTCACGCACACAAGGCATATATTTGCTTGGAGACGGTTCACTTTTGAACAACTGATAGGATTGAGGTTAGAAAAACATTCTCACTATATATGTTGCAGGTATATTTGCAAATGGAGATGTTCCATTTGGCTTTTCCCAATGGCCTATTGAATCTGGTATATTTGGGCTTGCCTTCTGGAAAACAGGTGTGGCAATGATACATTAAGTTGCGATGCAGGTGCAATGAAAAATGGACAAACACGAAGACAAGCCGCAGCATTCAAGGTTGCTTCTCGCCATAGACGTGGGGATGAAGGCAGGCTTTGCGTGGTTTGATGAGAACGGAACCCTTATCAGGGCACGCTCCACACGCTTTGCCAAACGCATGACACTAAAGCGTGCTCTGCCATCCATACTTACGGAGATTGAGGGCGTGACCGAGGTGGTGTTGGAAGGGCAGGGCGAAATTGCTGATATTTTCAAGAAGGGTATCCAGCGCACATCGTTGCCAGTTCTGCAATTCTCTGCGGAGGAATGGCGGGAGGATATGCTGCTGCCACGGGAGAGGCGCTCAGGGCAGCAGGCAAAGGCGGTGGCAGAGGCTATGGCGCTGAAAATTGCCCACGATAGCGGCAATCCACCTAAATGCGCATACGATGACGATGCGGCGGAGGCTGTGCTCTTCGGTTTGTGGTATCTTAGACACTGGTTAAACAAGTAGCACAAAATGGAGAACAAAGCAATGAAGAAGATTCACTATGATTGCAGTGGAACCTGTTCCGAGTGCATTGATTTATTGATTGACGATAACGACTGTGTTTCTTCTGTGCAGTTCACTGGCGGATGCAACGGCAATCTCCAGGGAATAGCGAAGCTAGTGCAGGGGATGAAATGCGATGAGGTCATCAGGCGCCTCAGCGGCATAAGCTGCAATGGCGGTCCCACCTCATGCCCCGACCAGCTTGCCA
>JAFSTJ010000891.1 GCA_017450525.1 Victivallales bacterium
CGCTTGGCAGCCTGCATCGCCGCCAATTTGTCCGCAGGATACCTGTATCCAAGATTCCAGCACACGCGCCAGATATGCAGTTCCACGCCATACTTGCGGCATGCCTCCAGACACAATGCAATCTGGTCGCCCTTCTCCGCAATGTCCGGCGCATTCATCAGCACGGAACTTGGATAATCCGCCAGATCTGCCCAGCATGCATTGAGAAACAGAGCATTGAAGCCATTCTCAGCCAAAGCACGCACCGCCTCATCCCAGGTGTAGCCAGTTACACCATAGGCGGAATGGCACCACACTCCACGCAATTCACCTGGACGAGCCACGGCACTCTCCATAAAGATGCGACTGCCTAGTTCATCCGCCTTGCGAAATTGCTTCACCGATTCAGGAAACTTATTCTGCTTGAAAAAGGCATCTCCTGCCTTCTGGCAAGAAACAGCCTGCGCCAATAAGGCACTCAACTCCTTTTTCCCGCATTGTGCAATGCGACTATTTAGTTCCTTCACCGTATCCTTGCCTGCAAAGGACAGGGCAGTTTTCCGCAGTTTTGCGGCATGCTGCCTCCAAACATCAGGCTCATAAACCGCCAATGCAGCCATCAGAAAATCGCCGCCATTCACGGGGTCCTGGTCAAGATACACTCCACCCAAATAGATGCCGTTCTTATTCAAGGTGGCTGCAACGCCCAAGGACTTTCCCGTCCCATCAAGCCAATGTCCAATTGCCAATGTGCCAGGCAAAAGCATAGGTGACATTATACTATTGGTGCGATATGCCATTCTACCAGGGAACGCAGCCAGAATTTCCATGCCATTCTCAAATGAAACGCCCTGTATGTTGCCTGGCTTATGCAACTGATACTGCAATTTCGCAATTCCCAAGTGCTTCAAAACAGTAGCATCGACATCATAGAACGCAAACAACTTGCCGCCACCAGCCACATACGAGGCAATCATCTCACTAATCTTCTCATTGAGCTTGCCTGTATTAGGCAAAATCACAACAGAGGCTCCTGAAATATCAGCCGCCTTCACATCGGCTTCTGCCTTGGTTTTGCACTCAATGCCGCAATCAGCCAGCCTGTTCTGCAATATATTAGCGTATTTTTTCTGATCAGGCTTCACGCCGCCAATAAGTAGCAGATCTCCGCAGAAACAACAAAACGAAAGACACAATAATATCGCAAATAAACGTCCCATAATTTCCTCCTTAATTTCAACACTTTTTTTAACACAGAGGCACAGAGACGCGGAGATTTTTAATCTTAAGATGATTTAGCAAGGTTTACATTGTCCTGCCATACCAATAAAAATTAAAGACTTTGCGTCTCTGCGCCTCTGCGCCTCTGCGTTAAAAAAACACGTTGATGGGCTATTTGAGCGAGCCGTCGATAAATACAGCCTTCACATTGAAGTCCTTGTCCAAAAGTGCCATGTCAGCCACATATCCAGGCGCGATTTTGCCAAGGTCGTTGATGTGCATTTCCTGTGCCTGGTTCAAGGATGTGGTGCGCACCAGCTCCTTCAAGGGAATGCCAGTGATTTCATACACATTCTTCAAAGCACGGTTGAACTGGAGCGTACTACCTGCCAGGGCATCGATATTCTCCTTGAGACGTGCGGCGCCATCCCTCACGACCACGGCAAGGCCACCAATCTGATAGTCGCCATCAGGCAGGCCTGTGGCCTCCATGGCGTCCGTGATGAGGATTATACGCTCAATAGGCTTCACCTTGAAAGCCAATGCAATCATGTCTGGGCATAGATGTATCTTGTCACAGATCATCTCCACATACACATCGTCATCCAGCAGTCCAGTGCCCACCATGCCGATTTCGCGATGGTGCAGTTTTGTCATCTGGTTGCAGAAGTGGGTAAGGCGTGAAAGTCCCTTTGCCTTGGCCGCCATGAACTGCGCCTTTGTGGCGTTGGTATGCCCGCAGCTGGGGATAATGCCCTCGTTGCAAAGCTGGCTTGTGAATGGCACAGCACCATCCAATTCAACAGCGTATGTCATCAGCGACACTGGCGATATTGCGTTCAGGCGGCGCACTTCGTCGATGTTGGGATTGCGCAGATATGCGGGATTCTGTGCACCAGCACACTTGGGATTCACGTAGGGTCCCTCCAGATGAGTGCCTATCACCTTTGTGAATTTGGGAGCCTTTCTGTATTGCTCGATCAAGGCCAGGCTGCTTTCCAGCTGCTCCTGGGAAAGAGTCAACGTAGTCGGGCAGAAAGAAGTGACGCCCTCCTTCATCTTCGCCTCTGCGATGGTGGGCATTGCCTCAGCTTTCAACGAGGTGGTCTCGTAGGACATGCCGCCATGGCAATGCATGTCAATAAAACCAGGCATGAGCATATTGCCCGCCGCGTCATAGCATTCATCCGCCTTTGGCAATTCCTCGCCTGCATAGAAAACATCGGCTATACGATTTCCCTCAACGAGAACAGCAACGCCTTCCGCGTCAATTCCAGGCGTAATCAAACGGGCATTCTTAATCAGCAACGACATATTCACTTCTCCTGGCTATTTGCCTTTATCTTTTGCTCCACTTCCTTTTTGATATTTGCATCCTTGGTCAGTTTCAAGGCTTCCTTCCAATAATTCAAAGCCTCATCCTTCTTGCCATTGGCGAAAGAAATGTCTCCCAGATGGAGTTGTATTTCACCATCGTCACCATTGTCGCCAAGGCCTATCTCAAGCACTTTTCGCATGATTTCCTCAGCCTTTGCACTGTTCCCACGCTTGAACCAAACCCACGCCAGACTATCCAGATAAGCCACATTCTTAGGCTCCGCCTTGACTGCCTTGTCTATAAGTTCCTGTGCCAGTTCCAATTGCAAGCCATAGTCAGCCAAAGTGTAGCCATAGAAATTGCAAAGCATTGGTTCTTCTGGCTTCATCTTCCATGCCTTCTCTGCATATTTGACAGCCTCATCACGCTTGTTCAACTTCTGGCAGACTATTGACAACTGCATATAAAGCCAGAAGCCATTGATGGGATTTTCGCTGCCCGCTATCATGCCGAGTTCCCTGTATGAAGCACGGTAGTTTTCCTTTGCCTTATACGCAATGCCTACTGCATACCTGCCAAAGTCACTAGGCTTTGCATATAGCTGTAACGCAAGTACGACATTGTCATATTCCTTGGCAAGGAGATACTGCATCATCAATTCGTCAAGAAGTTTGGGACTTGGCTTCTTCTGGCGCAGAGCAAGCGTTTCCAGCATCCTTGCTGCATGCGCGGGTTCCTGCATCTTGCCAAAGCATCCAATCAACCGGAAAAGGACTTCGTCAGTCAAATCGTTCTTGCTACGCTCCAATATGGCCGCTGCCGCCATTGCACGTTCCTTGTCTTTCAGAATCCAGTTCGTCTCCACGATCATCAGCATGAATGCAACCGTGTTGCATATTTCTGGTATTGACGCCTTCTTCTGCACGAATGTGCGATGCAGTTCCTTTTCACCTGCTTCCGCAAGAAACAGACCGATGCCACAGATAACTGGCAAATCGCCCTCCCTTACAAGGCTCTCACCCAAATTACACGCCGTAAGCGAAATATCATGCAGTATTGCATCACACTGTTCTTTCGTATAATTGAAGCCTTCAGGCAACTTGTCCTTTTCACCATTTACAAGCGCATTGCGGCATGACTTCCAGCAGGCTCCATATATGATGACATCAGCTGGCATAAGGAGATCGTTCTCTCCCATCCACTCATAGAATTCCTTGGCCTGTGGCACTTTTCCTGCC
>JAFSTJ010000892.1 GCA_017450525.1 Victivallales bacterium
GCTCCATGGATGAGGGAGAAGAATCTTTCGGTGTCTATGAGATCGAGTTGTGATTGATGATAACGTTCGGTGGACATGCCGCGAGATTATACCACGGCAAATCGGCTATAGTGTAAAAGTTATTTTTGGACAACGCCTAAGAGTGAAAAATGGGCATTCTGGGAACAACCTCACTTCCAATGGATTGCAACTATAGAGCAGCACCAGAAAAACTATGCCCATAACAAGGAACAGCCCGAATGGAGCGCTTTTCATAATACTCCTCTCCATAAACTTTCCACAACGTCCCTCTTCAGTCCCAGTCCTTCAATATCAATTTCACAAGAAACACGTCCCTATTCCTCGCATTTGTGTCCAAGACATGCAAATTTCGCACCTCATCGATTAGCAGCTGTCGAAACAAGCCAACTCACTATGGATATGCCGAACAACACCACGCCACAAATTAGAGCAACATTGATCAGGATTCCTGCCGTCCTAGACGCCGTTCTAGCCCCCTTTACATCCCCACTCGCAAGGCATGTGTTTACAATAATCGCAAATACTATAGCAGCGACTCCAACCGGCAAACAACAAAATAATGTTACAAGTATTGCACCGACTAAATGGTTTGGAGGCGGGTTCAACAAATCAATTGGCGACGATTTGCCCATTGCTCTATCCTGAACAGGAACGCCGCACTTTGGGCAAACGACAGCCCTGGGATTTAATTTGTTTCCACATTCCTGGCAGAATCTATGCCTTGGCATTATTGACACTGTCCGCCTTATAGCCTTGCCGGACACAATCAGTCGCCGTTGCACGGGGTCATTTTTGTTACCGACTCCGTCATTTTCATGCTTCGTTCCTATATCCGTACATCCACCATCTCGCCTCTTGACGACAAACGACTTACCGCAGACATCGCACTTTTCCATCGTGCCCTCCATGCCGTTCTCCATCTCGTAAAGCGTCTGGCAATTCGGACACATTGACTCAAACACCTCATCGGCATGTAGCGTCGTTCCTCTGTCATCATATACAAACTTATCTCCGCAGAATGGGCAAAGCAGATGACGGCCAGGTTCTGGCGGCACGGATACTTCGCATTTGTTATGACACCTTGGACATTCGATTATCATATCTAGACCTCCTTCGCAAGGCGACTAGATATCATTTTGACCACAAGGAATCTAAATGCGAGGTAGGATGCAACCGACATACTGACCAGCTGTATCAAAAACTGAGCAACCGTTAGAATTAACCCCTGATCAAGCATCAAAGAAATGACAAGCGCATCTACGACAGAATTTATCAGCCATCCGATGAAGCTTCCCACCCCCTGAAGAGCAAACAGCACAAGCCATGCAACGAGACAACTACCCTCCGGGATTTTCTTTGCACCCTTCTGTGACTCATTCTCGGCGTTACTGACAACAAATCTTCTACCGCAACTTTCGCACTGCACTTCTGAACCTTCATACTCAGAGCCAACTTCGTATGACTCGCCGCATTGTGGACAAATAATTTGCATTGCTTTCTCCTTGATTTCTTGGTTTGTAAATTTAGTTAACAACTAAGTCGTCAGCGTTTTATCTTGCCTGTGCCTCGACACCGCTTACACATCTCCTTGACTTCGCCCTTACCTTTGCACTTAGGGCATTGAGACTTCCGACCCCCTAAGGGTCGTCCGCCTAGTCCCCTCTTGACCTCGGTCCGATACCATCCGACACCACCACAGTCCTGGCACGTTCCACTTGAAATGTATCCTATGCCATTACAATCAGGGCAAGTGGTCCATTTGGGTTTTACCGCTTGGTTAGGCGCTTCCCGTCCTCCTCCTTTCTCGCTCCGTCCATCACGAACTTTTACTGGGTAATCACTATCTCTAACTTTGCTTGTTGCCAGCCAAGATCGAAAGTCCCGCCACATCAATTCTTCGACTTTTTTTCGTTCCTCTCCCGCCTCGCTTTGAGTAATTCTGCCCAGCTTCACCTCGGACGCTATCCTCGACAATTGCTTATCTCGTTCAGATAACACCTTCTGACCAGACGGATTGGAGTATTCCGCATGTATGAATTTGTTTTTGCCGCTATTCATCGAGAACGACACAATTAGGCTCGCGTTTTCACGATCCCGGATTATATCGTTCTCAATTGCGAATTTTCCAGAAGAAAAGGAAACAGCATTCCACTCTATTGGGCGATATCTATTATCTGAAAAGACACATCCAACACACATCTTATTCGGCACTCCACTCCTACCTGCATCGGTATGCGTAAACAAGAACTCAGCATGGAACGCTGTCTTCTTCAGACCGTCAACCAGTGTCGAAATATGATTTTGTGCAGGATAATCATTCATTTCGCCTTCTGCAATTACATTTAGCATACTGAGCCAATCTCCTTTCTTCTGGAGTTCCTTGAGAGTCGCCCATTTCTTTTCCGTAACTGCAGTAGAATATACGAATCTCTTTAAATCTTCCTGCACATCAAAATATGAACCTACCTCAAAGGACAGCTGTGACAAGAGCACTTTAGCATATTCAGCACGTTCCTTCTGCTCGATGGGATATCGACGTTTCCGTTCCTCTTCAGCTTTTATTTCGGCTTCCTGCCTTTCCTTCATTGCCTCCATTTCAGCTTGTGCCCTCTCCGCCTCAATTCTCCTGTCATTTTCTTCTTTGATCTTTTGAGCCTCTCGCCGTTCCCGTTCGCGTTCGGCATCTTCCTTGATCCTGCGCTGTTCCTCCTCAAATCTCCGTTGCTCATTCTCCTTCATGCGACGTCGTTTTTCTTCCCTTTCGCGTTCCCTGATTTTATTCGCCTCCTCTTCGAGCTTCTTTTCGTGTTGCTTGATCTCTTCTTCGCCCGCCGGGATAAAGGCAGAGAACTCTCTATGCCCTGTAAGAAAGTTTCCATGACGATAGCTGCCAATGCATTTTACATACATGGGTGGTAATTGTGTTCCCCTCCCTATGCCACGGCCGTTCGCTATTCGTAGGAATGCAAGCGGAGCATTTCTCCATGATTTCCCATCCATTGACTCATTTCTGTCCCGAATTAACACTCCATTCTTGAGCCTCTGCACAACGACTGCCGCCTGAACATAAGCAATTTGCCCTTTCTGGATCATAGCAGGTTCTACCTCTTCGATATGGTTGCCCTGTTCATCGACAATCTCGCAACATTGCCCAAGATGAGCCATGAAACCACATAGCAAAAGCAATTGAATCGTCATTTTCATCTTGCCGATCCTCCAACCTATTCATCTAGCGACATTGCGCAACATTTCGCGGACACCGTATCCATGCATAAAAAGGAGCGCATTATCCCTCCAATGCACTCGACAGTAGCCCTGCAACAGGCTGGAATGAATACACGGAAGAGACAATGCGCCCAGCGAGGCGCACCATCACTTACATGCCGTTCATTCCTTGAAATGTTGCAGTATTTCTGTCGAACGACGTGTAGCGTTGATGCTACATTGTTAAGCGCCCGGTGGGAGCGGGGAGAAGTGGTGGAGTGGAGGCGTGGAGGCGTGAGGGGTTAACTCACCCACTCACAACTCACC
>JAFSTJ010000075.1 GCA_017450525.1 Victivallales bacterium
AAGGCTTCTAAAGGGGAAGGACAAAAACAAGCGTCCATTAAGATTGGATAAAGGGGGTCATGGTCAAGCTGGCTTAAAGCTTCTTGATAAGTATAAGATTGAATATCACATCGTTAAAACATACCCGAATGGAGTACGTGTAGGTAATATTCCTGATCATACTGATAGGCGCAAACGTTCTGGCATTGGGCAAGCATGGTTTCCTGAAACATGGACAAATAAGGATATTAAGCGTGCTGGAACGCATGTGGCTAGTTTGAAACACAATCGTCATGTGCCTGATGGAAAGATTGTATTTGGCAACTACAAAGGGGTTCGAGTGGGTGTGATTCGTACTCACGGGAAAATTGCAACAATCTTTCCTGACAAAATTCAACCGTCACGTAAAGGAGGAAAACAAAAATGAAAATCAAAGATGAATATGCAAAGCTAATTGCACAACGAGAAAACATTGAACACATTGTTGATTGGGAGCAAGAGCCTGTCATACAAGCCACCATCCAGCTCTTTACAGCTGATCTTCAGCAGACAATTGAGTTTCTTGACAACGATTGCACAGCTGACCAGTTTTCCTGGATGAGCGAGGTGTTCGATGAAATATCGGAAAAACTGCAGAGCTGGGAATTCATAGACGCACTTCGGAGGACGGCAGCCAAGTATCCAGAGGAAACGAAGAAATATAATATTCTTAGTTTCATTGAAACGGCCGAGGGGATGCTATCGGATGAAGTTTACGCACAACGACACCCTGAAAACAAGTAAAGAAGTGAATTAGACAACGACAAGTCTGGCTGATTCTTGATTTCTAGTACTTAATTGATTTAATTAGAATATGGTTTTTATTATTGGCATCTTCCATCAACAGAGGAGCCAGTAATGCAAAAGAATTCGATTAGTATGACAGCAGAGCAGTTAATATAAACCATATTCTAATTAAATCAATTAAGTGCTAGTGTGGTGTCTCATATGGACTGATTACATACGAAATGACAAGAAAAAATAAAAATCTTGCTGTTTTATGCTTGTAATATTGGAAATAATTGTTATATTTTAAGGCATGATGGCACTGATGCTGTCATAATCGCATGTTGTAGATTCTGCCCTTGATTGTCCATAAGGAATATATCGTATACGATTATTTTATCCATTTTAACGGACAATCAAACAAGGAGTGAAAAATGGATCAGAACAATTTTGGAGCGAGGCTTCGGGAGGCTCTTGGGGAAAACGGGCTAACCCAACTGGCTTTTGCCCGTCTCATCGACTGTAGTGAGGCTGCGGTGTCGAAATACCTCAACGAGGGGCGTCTGCCACGCCTCGATGTCGTCTCACGTATGGCTGCAGTACTACACACTACGACTGACTTCTTGCTTGGACAGGAAGAAAACAAGGAGTTTGATTACCGAGGCGTCAAGTGTATTCTTGCGCGAAATGCTGCAAGCATGACCATCCAACAAAAGAAGGAGCTCATCGACGCATTGCTAGTTGAAGACTGAAAAAATTTATCTGAAATACAATACTTACGAATACCTTAAGAAACGCTGTGTTGCGTTGCTTGAGCATTGCCACGTGGATGATTTCCCGTATTATGTCTATAAGGTGGCCTTGAAGTTTGCTGACAGGATTATTCCTTATTCAAAGCTCAAGGGTAAACCCAATGGGTATGCGAAGGCCATGGCCATGAGCAAGGATGGATTTACTTTGCAGATGGATGACGGACGCTGGAGGATTTACTATAACGATGATAATAACATACCGCGTTGCCGTTTTACCCTAATGCATGAGGTTGGTCATATTTGGCTTGGTCACAATCAATCGACAGAGGTCACTGAATCCTCGGCAGATTTTTTCGCAAGATATTGTCTTGTTCCGCCAGCCATTGTCCACCACTTCCATTGCAAGAATGAACAGGAAATTGCCAGCCACTTTTGGATTAGCGATGAAGCGGCGTATTATGCCTGGGAACATTACATCAGCTGGCTCAATCGACGTGTTGCAGACCTGTCTGAACCAGATAAAGGGCTTTGCAGATTGTTGCACATACAGACTGATGGAAAAAAGCACAAGGAGGGCATTATGTAAAAACTATTCTTGCACTTTTTATCAAAAAAGCCCTGCCCAATGTTGGTAGCATAGGACAGGGACAAGTTCCAGACAAGGATTTATCCGGAAGCGGTTCTTTTAAGATAGTCCAAGTCTGGCAAACGTCAAGCCTCAAAGGGGTAAATTTACCCCAAAGGAGACGACTTTTTATGATTGACCATCTTAAAACGAACAAACCTGCCTGTGACTTCGTGGAATGGGCTGATTACCTTCAACAGTATCTTGTTGGCAAGAAAGCCGTGTTTGCGGATAATGGTTTTCCCATAATTCCTGCATCATGCTTCTTGGAGTTTCTTCCTGATGGCCATGACATGCTTCCCCATGAAAAGGGGTGGTTTGCCAAGGAAAACAAGTCAAAGACCGTGTTGTGCGGTTTTGAGGATGACCCATCAATCTACAAGCATGTGCGTAATCTGGTCAATGCTGTCATCAAGGGGGGTGAATGGCTGGAGAGGGTTCTTGGCTTCTATCGCCAGTTTTATGCTGTTTGTGGCTTTGACCTCAGCGTTTGCAGAAACGCGCCTCTGGAAGAACAGGAGATGTTTCTTCTGCTAAACCAACTATTGAATGCTGTCCTGGCTGTCAATGGTATTCCTCTGGTGGCGAATTTCCGTATGGGGTCGGAGGAGACCCTTCAGCCGATGGCGACAACTTATCCTAAAGATGTCGCTTACGCCGTTGGGAGCCTGGGCTGCTGCGACCAGTTCTATACCATTGGGGAAGTCCTGCTAAAATCCAGATTGCTGGCGTTTTGGCCCCGCCAACTTCTCATCTACGGTTCTTTCTCTCCATATTATAGGAGGATTCTGGATGAGGAGAATATCCCCTATCGCCATTTCATCGACTACCGTAGCCGGACTTATAAAAAGAGCAAGGAGGTGTGCTGAAATGGACAGTAAGGACAGATACTCCGAAGGTGTGAAAACACAGAATACCCTAAGCAAGGAGAACGAGGTCCTGCATGCGGCAATTGAGCGTTCCAGAGAGAGAAAGCGCCTATATGGTGAAAACTGGGAGGTGGTGAATATCAATGATATTGTGGCGCGTTTTGCGCCTGATGCAGTGCCATACGAGAAACGGGTCAAGATTCATTGGCACAGCCCGACTACAGGTTATGATGTGGTGGCTGATGTCAGTGGTTACCTGCGGATTCAGGATTTGAATCCAGGTCCCTACAAAGGTACTTTCTTAGACATCAACGGCAATCATATCAAGGATATACCACATTTGGCAGGCGAGAACGATGCGGCGTACCAAGATCGCATGATGCGAATCTCACACTTTAGAATCTTGAAACGCGAGGAAATGAAATGATGGACGAAGAACACAAAGTGAATGAAGAGGATATCTTTTTTATAAGAGTCCCAGACAATGAAAAGGCCAATTACGAGTACTTGTCAGTAAACATGCCCCATGTAAAATCCTATTCTTTTACGGAAGATGAAGCATGGTTTTTGATGACTCTCTTTGACAGATTCAACAAAAAATTCGGCATCTTGATTGACCTTTATGAAGATGATTACATCAAGCCAGAGCATCTGTCAGAGGCGATTGAAATGACCAAGGCTTTTGCAGCCGAGAATGCCGGTTGCCCATTTGATGACGCAATCAAGCGTTTCACCGAAGCAGCCGAACTTGCCTTGGCTAATCAAGTTTGGCTGATTTTTGACTTCTAGCAGGAGACAAGATGATAAAGCACATCCATCAGGGATTCCTTCTTCAATGCGGCTACAAATCCGTGATATTGGCGGAACTGTCTGTTCCGTGGAGTGAGGTGGGTTGGTATCCCCAGTGGCAGGAGCCACGAGAACTCCTTGACGGGGACGGTCCTCTCATCCGCAAGCTCTTGTTGTCAAAGCTTGTACGGGGACCATCGTCGCAAGAGGAATGGGATGAACTTATGGTGCGCTTGCAGGGTATCACCACGATTATTCTAGTGGATGATCGGCCTGCTTGGAAAAACCCGATTGTCACACGCTACGAAGACGCCACCCTAAAGGCCTTTGTCTTCCGTCTGCAAAAGGCGGGAATTGTTTGCCGTGTCACCCAAAAGGCCAGTTGATGAAGGCGTTTTTCCGTCCATACCACCTTGAAAAAAGCGTGTTTCCATGCTACACTATATTCTAAGTTCATCATTTCACGCAAATTTCAGGATACAAGGGCATGGCAAACAAGAATACGGCTCTGAACGCCGCCGGCAAGGCGAAGAAGGACGAGTTCTACACGCAGCTCACCGACATCGAGAAGGAACTGCGCCACTATCGCGCCCATTTCAAAGGGAAGACCATCCTCTGCAACTGCGATGACCCGTTCGAGAGCAACTTCTTCAAGTACTTTGTGCTAAACTTCAATCGCCTGGGCTTGAAGAAGGTCATCGCCACATGCTACGCGGGCTCCCCCATCGCGGGCACCCAGCTGACTTTCTTCGACCTCCTGGACGGGAAGCCTGCGGAGTCGGAACCCCCGAACAGGCCATACAAGGCCATCGTCACGACCGTCTATGACAAGACGGGCGATGGCGGGGTCGATATGCTCGACGTCGCGGCGCTTTTCAAGTCAGGCGAGAACGAGCTGACGGAGCTGCTGGGCGACGGCGACTTCCGCTCCCCTGAATGCCTCGCCCTGCTCGACGAGGCCGACATCGTCGTCACCAACCCGCCTTTCTCCCTCTTCCGCGAATTCGTCGCCACACTCATCGAACACGACAAGAAGTTCATCATCATAGGAAATCAGAACGCAGTTCATTACAAAGAGATATTTCCGTTTATACGGGAAAACAAACTCTGGCTTGGTTACAATAACGGTGATATGGCATTTAAGGTGCCTTCCCATTATGAGCCACGCGAAACAAGATATTGGGTTGACGAAAATGGCCAAAAATGGCGCTCAATGGGGAATATTGCTTGGTTCACTAACCTTGACATCAAGAAACGCCATGAGGAATTGATTTTGGTTCGCCGTTATGATAGTGAAGCATATCCACACTACATCAATTACGATGGCATTGATGTGAATTCTGTGGCAAATATACCATGTGATTATACAGGAAATATGGGTGTTCCAGATACATTTTTGAATGTATTCAATGCTGAGCAGTTTGAAATAGTTGGTCTGGCAGAAAGCTCGCTTGGAATTGAGATTGGCTTTAGTGCCAATTTGAGCGAAGAAGAATGCGATGCGTTGTTCCGCGAGAACAGTTCTTTTAGACGAGGAAACCCTATATTCCGCGGAAGCGATGGAGAATTGCATAAGCCATTTTCTCGCATAATAATCCGCAACAAGCATCCTGAATGAAATTCTAGAACCTGTAGAAGCTCTAGAAGCTCTAGAAGCGAAACGATTTTGTGGAAAGCAATGATGGAGAATATATTATGAAGATAGAGCAGTTGAATGTCACGGTTGGTGAGGTGTGCGAGGGGTACTTCAATGACGCGGAGGAGGGGGTTGTCGGGTACGACGGGCGCCTCAACATCCGCCCGAAATACCAGCGCGAGTTCGTCTATAAGGACGCGCAGCGCGACGAGGTCGTCCGCACGGTCATGAAGGGGCTTCCGCTGAACGTGATCTACTGGTGCAAGGTGAAGCTGGATGACGGAACCGACGGTTTCGAGGTGCTGGACGGGCAGCAGCGCACCATTTCCCTCTGCGAGTATGTCGATGGCTCCTTCTCCGTCGATGACAAGTACTTCTACAACCTGCCGAAAGACCGGAAGGAACTGATTCTGAACTACCCCCTGTTTGTCTATGCATGCGACGGGACGGACAGCGAGAAGCTGGACTGGTTCCGCATCATCAACATCGCGGGTGAGCAGCTGACCGACCAGGAGCTGCGGAACGCCGTCTATGCAGGGGCCTGGACCTCGGACGCCAAGCGCTACTTCTCCAAGACGGGCTGCGCCGCCGACACGCTGGCCGGCGACTACCTGAAGGGCGCCTCCATCCGCCAGGAGTACCTTGAGACGGCGATTCTGTGGGCAGCATCCGCCGAGGGCAAAAGCATCGAGGCCTACATGGCAGAGCATCAGAACGACCCCTCCGCCGTGCAGCTGTGGAACTACTTCCGCTCCGTCATCGACTGGGTGCAGGCCATCTTCCCGAAGACGCGCAAGGAGATGAAGGGGCTGCCCTGGGGGCTCTTCTTCAACGCCCACGGCAAGCGCACGGACCTGGACCCCAAGAAGCTGGAGCTGGACGTGCAGCGCCTGATGGGAGACGAGGACGTGACGCGGAAATCCGGCATCTACGAGTACCTCCTGACGGGCGACGAGCGCAAGCTCTCCATCCGCGCCTTTGACCGTCGCGACGCCCTGGCCGCCTACGAGCGCCAGCAGCACACGTGCATCTATTGCGGCAAGAGCTTCGCGTTCGAGGAGATGCACGCCGACCACATCACCCCATGGTCAAAGGGCGGCAAGACCGTCCCCGAAAACTGCCAGATGCTCTGCCGCGACTGCAACCTGAAAAAAGGGGCACAAGGGTGATTAGGGGCTAGGGATTAGGGGTTAGAGTAGTACGTACTCAAGGGGTATTGCACCTTCTTCCCAATGCACCCTCACGGCGCGGCATAGCGTGTCTTCGAGAGGCCGTCAAGAAACGGTTCCAAGCCTGCCCACTGGAAAAACTCCGCACCATCGGCACCAAGGCGGTTGGCGTAGTCGATTTGGTCAACCAGCTCCTTGAGGTCTTCAATGGCGCCATGGCTGGACCTTGCACCGATGGTAATCCAGACAGGCACTTTCGGGTTGTGGGCATGGCAGTAGTCAATCTGCCGCTTCACCCAGCAGCGGTAGAGCAGCATGTCATAGACATAGCCCGTTGGGGCAATCATATCCATCAGCCCCTCCTGAAGCCATTTGCCAAATGGCTGGTGCCCCTCGTTCCAGAGGCGTTCGCCGTTGTAGCGGTAGCCCTGCACGTATGCGGAGAGGATGACGTCAGGACACTCTTTTTTCAGAGCCGCGCGTATCTCCCGTATCAACTGGGTCAAGTTCTCGCTCTCCCATGCATACCAGCGCACGTACTCCTCGGAGCCCGCCTCGAATTCGCGCGGGTCAACGCCGAACTGTGCCTTGTAGAGCTCCGCGCCACGTGTACTTGGGTAGGTGGTAAGGCGCGCATAGTCCAGCTGGATGCCGTCCAGCTGGTACTTCTTCGCAAGCGTGACGATGTCGCGGACACGGTAGGCCCGCACCTCGGGCACGGCGGGGTCCAGCCAGCCAGACGGCTGCTTCTTGGCGTTCAGCATCGCATAATCGGGATGGGCTGCAAGGAAGCCCATCGGCTTCTCCGCACCTTCAGGCAGGAGGCAGACCACCCCTGTCAGGCGGATGCCCGCCTTGCGCGTCTCCTCGCGCAACACCTGGAAAAGGTCCCATTGGTGGGTGCTGCTCATGTAGGGGTTGCCAAGATCCGCATAGCCGTTGCAGCGGTTGCCAATGCCAAAGGGCATTAGCTCCGTTAGGTGCGCCTTCTGCATCTGCGCCACAATCTTCTTCACGGCGGCAAGCCCTTTCTCCTCCTCCGTCGGAATCAGCTGTGGCGGCAGGCAGACGCCCCGCCCCTCGCCTGGCTTGATGCAGAATGGTTCCTTGTCTGGCAGAAAAACAGGTTGTGCGGTGGCAACGGTCGCGAAGCTGCCCTTAACAGAGACGTTCTTCACACCCTCCCGCATGGATGCGCGCAATGTCACGTAAATATCAACCTTCTTGGGAAGTATTTCGCCATACTTCCCGACAAACCAGCCAGTCGGAATGGCATAGCGGTCGAACTGCGGGGCAAAAGGAAACTCAACCCCAGTGGAGAAGATGGACTCCACACGCTGCACGGGGAAGCAGTCGCCAGCGGCATCGGTCAGCTCCAGGCGGAAAGCACATGGACCGCCTGGCTTGCCAGAACTGCGGAACTCGACGATTTCCACCTTAAAGGCAGTCAAATCCGCCAGCGTAAACAAGCCTGCCAGCAAAGGCTGCTGGTTGCCAGAGCGCCCTTCGCCGAAGAAGCCCGCTTCGGGGGAAATCTGGGGGTCAACCGCCTTTTGCACCGCACTGCCGAGGTAGGTGTCGCCATCGAGGATGTGGAAATAGCGGTGACCACGGAACGCATACGCCCCTTTGGCAAGGCTGCAATGGTATTCGGGGTGGTTTGTCGTGAAGGGAATCGGAAAGGAGACTTTTTTAAGACCACCCTCCAGAGGGATGCTTTCATCAGACCACATAAAGACCTGCTCCAAGGTGGTCATGTTGCAGAGCTGCCAGTAGCTACTGCCATTGAGGGAGCGAAGAATGTAGGGCATGGCGTTGCGGGAACGCCCCTCGCCTGTGGCAGGTAGATATTTCAAGGTGTTTGGCGTGTCGAACTGCACCAGCTCCGCACCAAGATGAAGCCCTGTGAAGAAAAACTGGTTACCCTTTTTGCCAACCTTGAAGCTATAGCTCCATACGGCATCATCGGGCTCCTCGTCCAAATCCAGCTCTCTCCTGCGCTCGCCAGGCTTCCAGGTAAAATCGGCATTGGGCAGTGGAATAGCCTCCCCCTTTTCGTTCAGAAGGCGAAAATCGGTGAACTCCGCCGTGCCCGAAGCCAGATAGATGCAAGCGATGACATTGAAGCCATCCGCCCCTTCGGGCATGACGAAAGGACATTCAAACTCCTTCCACTCGCGGCTACCGTGGCAATAGACCATCACGTTGTAGTTCTTGATGGGCGCACGCTTCATGTCCAATGTCAGGAAGTTGACTCCCGCACGTACACCGCCTTTCGCCTCGATATCGCTCTTTGCGCGAAATCGCAGCGTGAACTTGCTGCCAGGCGTCGCCTCGATGAAACGCCTGTTGCCCATAAAATGTTTCTGCGTGGACTCCGTGGTGGTGAGACGCATGAAGGAGACACCATCCTCCACCCCACACGCCGCCTTGCCCATGTCAAGGTTCGCCAAGGGGTTCCAGGCAGGAATGCCCTGCTTTTTCAATGGCTGCGCCCAAAGAATACAACAAGCCGTAAACAACGCACAGAACAACAGTTTTTTCATGAAATCACCCACCGCAATAGTTATTGTACTTTAGAGCTTCTAGAGCTTCTAGAGCTTCTAGAGTTTCTAGAGTTTCTAGAGTTTCTAGAGTTTCTAGAGTTTCTAGTCGTTTGTTTTTTCCACCCATCTTGCCATCAGGAGGCCCAGCTCGAAGAGCAGCCATGTAGGCACGCCAAGCATGACCTGGCTGACCACGTCAGGCGGCGTCAGAAGAGCCGCCAAGAACAGGATGCCCACGATGACGTAGGGCCGTTTCGCAGCCAGCGAGCTGGCCTTGACGACACCGAAGCGCACCAGCAGCAGCACGAGAATCGGCGTCTGGAACATCAAGCCAAAGGCAAGCATCAGCCAGCCCGCAAGGTTCAGGAAGCTAGCCAGTCCGATGATGGGCTGGAGTTCCGCATTTGCGAACCCCGTGGCGAAGCGCATCATCAGCGGTAGAATTAGCCATACGCAGAAGCCAACGCCCGCGAAGAAGAGCGTTGTGGAGAAGAGGATGCCCCACCCAAGCGCAAACCGCTCGTTCTTATAGAGGGCGGGCAGCAGAAAACGCCATAGCTGCCAGATGTTCCATGGATAGGCCAGCACCAGCGACAGCACGAAGGCCAGTTTCAACTGCACCCAGAAGACCTCCATCGGCGAGAAATAGTGAAGCTTCCCCATCTCTGGGAGAAAGCACCACTGCACCAGCAGGCGGATTGCATAGGGCACAAGGAAATACGCCAGTGGATAGAGCACCGTTGTCGCGGCAATTATCCACCAGAGCGTATGGCGCAGAGCCTCAAGGTGCTCTATGAGCGTATTTTCCTTACCGTCAGCCATGGTGTCAACGCAGGATAATCAGCTTGCGGGCCGCAGCCGCCGCTAGACCAGGTGTACCAGAGGCAACAATTGGGCGGTAGGCACTTGTGCAGTCCGTCGCAAAGGGAAGTTTCCCCATCACCTTGCCGTTGGCATCCAACTCGTAGAGGAAGCCGTCGCGGCAGACCGTATAGAGCCTGCCACCGTTTTCCGCCAATCCACTAAGCCCTGAAGGAAGCTCCGTGCTCCAGAGCAGGGACATCCCCTTGCCGACACGCGCCACCGTTCCGTTTTCAACCGCCACGGC
>JAFSTJ010000893.1 GCA_017450525.1 Victivallales bacterium
AACCATTGCGCCTGGTTAAGGGGATCGAGGCAAAGGAGGCAACAAGGGACGTGTATCCTTGCAAGGAATACTGGGATGCACTGGACAAAACCATCGAAAAGGCCAAGAAGAGCAATGGCATCTACTATTACATATCCGACGAGCCAGAATGCCGCAATATCTCACCTGTCTATCTGAAACACATCTACGACTACCTTTGTGAAAATGATCCATACCACGTGGTGCTTATGGGCTCACGCGCCTGTACAAGATACCTGGATTGCGCGGACTGGTTTGAGACGCATCCCTACATCAACGCCAGGGAGGAGAATGGCGTACGGGCTTACGACCGTGAGATAAACACCCTGGGCAACTACATTGATGAAATCTCCACATTGAACAGGCCGGACAAATGCATCGGCGCCATGCCCACCGCCTTTGCCTCACGCTCCCACGAACGCATATCCCGCTATCCCAACTTCGTGGAGATAGTGTGCCACACTTGGGCGTTCCTGATACGCGGATGCAAGACGCTGTTTCCTTACGCCTACCACGACCTGGGCGACGTGCCATCAGTGTACGAAGGCATGCGCTACATATTCACATCTGCAGAGGCACTCCAGGACTTCATCCTCTTCGGCAAGCGCACCCTGCTCTTCCACAATCCTGAGGCTGGCGCCGCACTTTTTGAACTGGCAAATGGCGAGAAGATGTTCGCGGCTGTGAACTACTCCATGCAACCAGTTACTGTCTCGCTGAAGGGTGTCAAAGGTAGTTTTGTGGAATTCCGTGGGGACAGGAAATTCAACAAGTTTGACAGCTTGACGCTGGCGCCACAGGAGGTCATCATTGGCACTACGAAGAAGAAAGGCGAGAAACTCAAGTCCTTCAAGGAAGTTGCAGCGGAGATCGATGCCAAGGAGAAGATGCGCTGCAGCACGGGCAACCTGCTGTTCGGCCATGAGAACGATGTGGAAATCGCCGCTTCACGCGAAACACCGCGCATTTCATACAAGATGTTCGATGGAACCAGAGACGTTCTGGCATTCTACGATATGTGGAACAAGGAGAAGTTCTACGAGATTTCTTTCCCGAAGTACGAGTTCAAGCCAAAGTTCTCCAAGGTGCGCATCTACGGCATCAACATGGGCACGCCCACCATCAAGATACGCAAGCGCGGCAAGTGGGTGCAACTTGAGCCAAGCAACGTGGTCAAGGACAAGTACATGATTGGCTTTGACTACCCCGAATCATACGAGACAGTCAAGTTCCATATTGACTTTCCACAGCACAAGTTGGAACTCTACGAAATCGAATTGCTTAAGTAAAAGGCTTTTTGAATCTCCAGCCATTTTTTCTTGACAAACTTACTAGGCATATTTCAGGATTTAGACATTATGGGATATCTCAAGGACAGGATTTGGTCATGGGGCTATGTATTGAACAATGTTCCTGGCCCGGCTCCGTTCACATTCGGCAAATCCAGATGCAGCCTGGAAACGCAGGCTGCATATCTGGGAGCGGAACGCTGCTTTTATATGAACAGCATGTTCAGCACTGCATATCTTGAAAAGCATTTTAAAAGTTGGGATCCAGAGGTAGTTTCCAACTGTGTTGAAAATGCCCTTTCCGAACAGCATTTCCAGCGTCTGGGAAAGATGAAGCAAATCTTCTGCACACTGGAGCATGAGAATTATCTGGATTCGGCCATTCGCATAGCCAAGGCCTCACTGATCCACAAAAATATTTGCGGCATTCATCTGGATGATTATTCCGCAGCCAATGGAGGGAGCATAATAAGGGAAATCAAAGAAAGCATCATGGAAATCAATCCCGCCTTGAAAATTGCGGCAGTCACATATTACAACTGGGATTGGGACAAACACTACGCCAGCGGAGTGCCTTACATCGATATATTCTCACGCTGGTGCTGGGTGCCATCTTTCGACTACTGGCAATTCCATGAGGACGATATCAAAAAACTGCGCGACCTGGCGGGAGATGGCAAGAAAATATTCCAGGGCATATACATCCATGATTTCGGCTCATCAGGACGTCCCGTTACCGAGTGCCTAAACTGTGTGCCAATTGATGTCTTCAAAAAAAGCGTGGAGACTATATGCGAGCATACATGCAATGGGATTCTTGATGGAATCATTCTGCCACAGGCTGCATATTTCAGTTTTCTTAGCCACAAGGAACATGTGAGTTTCTTGAAGGAATATGTTGATTGGGCGGACGACACAATGACTGAATTGTAATGATATAATTTACAAGGGAGACAAGATGAAAAAACTGACATTGTTTTTGTTGCTTCTTGTGGCAAGTGCATTTGCCCTTGAGGATGTTACTGGTCAATGGAAAAATCATATTTGGGAGGGATACAAGCCACTTCCAAATGTCACCACGCAGGATGGTGTTGTCAGCATCGAAAACGTGACCTCCAAGAATGGCTTTGCCTTGATGTGCAAAAAGAATTTTGCCTCCAAGTCAGGCGACCGCGTGGTATTGAATGCCACAGTAAAGGGCAAAGGCAATATTACTTTGCGCATCCAGTGCTATGCAAAGAACCAAACAACTGGAAAAGACTTTTGGACAGGTATTCCAAATGTGAAGAATACAATTGCAATTCCAAGCGAATGGGAGAATGTGCAACTTGCCGTTCCAGTAGTGGATATGCCCAAGGGCATGACCAGCAAAGTGGTAGTGACATTGCACCTTGACAAGGGGAATACCCTGCAACTCAAGGAAAGCAGCATCTCCATAGAGGAAGGCGACGTTTCAGGCAATATACCTTTTCCAAACAAGTTCACGGTGTTCGAGGTAGGCCATCCCGATGAGATGATAAGTTTCCCGCTGGACAAGGTGCCAACAGAACTATATGGTGTCAAGCCAATCACCTTGACAATGGACAACAATATTATCGCATTCCCGTCCTTCAAAGGCAAGTCCATACGACGCCAGAACGCAGTCCTCTATGCCACGATCAAGGCCCCATCCGACACAGAATATGACATCGGCGCAGGCGCGGACTATTTCTTCGCATACTACATAAACGGCGAAAAGGTGCTGGACACATTGCAGGGCGGTGACAAATCAGACAAGCCGCACTTCACCACACACAGGGCAAAATTGAAACTAAAGAAGGGAGACAACCTGCTGGTGATACACTTCCAATCAGGCAAAGGCAAGAATCCCAGGATTTCCCTTGGTGGTGCCCGTGACTTGAGGAATCTGTCACAGGTGCTTGAAATGGAGGACGTACTTGAAGAAGACGATTACGAGAAGGAAGGCACACGCCCTGGCTCGCCAAAGATTGTCCAAGGCATATTGACGGACGGCATTGAGACCAAGAGCGGCCAGGCAATGTATCCCAAGGGCGCGGAAATCGTTTCCACCAAGGAGTATGCCCTGCCCTCCAAGGCGGGCGAAAAGTATTTTGCAATGGGCCTGCGCGTATGCCGTTTCCCCGAAATGGGCAGCATTGACTTCAGCATGGGCAAGGACCTTGTCATGAAAATCACACGCCAGGAGTTGTATGCCAAATACATTGATGTGGCGGTGCACTACAAAGGCAAGCAGCAGAAGAGCAT
>JAFSTJ010000894.1 GCA_017450525.1 Victivallales bacterium
AAGTGGATTTGCCTGTTTCATAATGAGGATAATGCCATTTGGCGCCAGTTTTGCAAGGTGGCTGAAGGGGCTGTTGGGGAGTGGGCATAAGTGTACATACGTGCCTCGTGCCGCAATAGAAAAATGGCTTTTGAAGCAGGATGCAACGACTTGTGTGCTAGGGCATTTTCATGAAGGTGCTGAAATATGCATTGAACAAAGAAAGGCAATTCTTTTGCCAATGACAAAAGGTAAAGATGAAGTTTCAGAGGATAAAAGATCTTGAAAAACTATATATAACAATAAAAGCGAACAATACTATGTCAGATAATATACCAAATGAAAAGAAGTTACCAGTGGCGGTAGTCAAGAACCGCCAGCCGCTGTTGGTTCCATTGATAACGTCCCTTGGCGTGCCAGTCATGCCAGAGACGGTCATGGGCATAAATGTATCCCCAAAGGACAAGCGCCTGGTGCGTTACGCAATGAAGAAATGTGACGGTATCATTGGCTTTGTCCTTACAAGGAAGGACAGCTCAGGCGATAAAGAACATCCTAAAAGGACTGCGCTTTACAAGATGGGCACGCTTGCACACATAGTTCGTGAAGATGTCATGCCTGATGGCGAAGTGCACGCGATGTGTCATGCAGAGCGCAGGATGCAGCTTGAAAGGGTGATGAATGTGGACGGCATACTCATGGCCGAGGTCAGTTTCCCCGAATCCGATTACGGTCAGTCGCCAATGGAGCTTCGTGAGATAACGATGCTTATGTTCGAGGTCATTTCCGCGCTGCATAAGTTGTCGGAGATTCGTCCCATGCCTGATGATTTGAGAAAAATGCTGAGCGGTTCTCATGAGGGTACTGAACCTGGGCATCTGGCGGATGTGGCAGCTACCATTGCAATAGCCTCGCCAGACGAGTACCAGGCAATACTTGAAACTTTGAATGTGCGTGAGCGCCTGGAGAAGGCACTTTTCCTGCTGGAGAAAGACCTGGAAGACATGGCGCTGAAGGACAGCATCCTCCAGCGTGTCAAAAACAGGATGGACAAGGACCACAGGACATACGTCCTGCGGGAGCAACTTCGTGAAATCAAACAGGAACTGGGCGAGGACATTGGCAGCCGTGAAGACGATTTGGAGAAATACGAGACGCTCTACCAGGAACTCAAGCCATATCTGAACAGCGAGGCGGACATGCGCATACGTGATGAAATATCACGCATTAGCGTAATGCAGCCTCAATCCGCAGAATACACCATATCCAAAAACTACTTGGATTGGCTGACAGGATTGCCATGGGCGAAGCGTACGGAGGATCGCTTTGATATAGCGGAGGCTCGCAGGATTCTGGAACGTGACCATTGCGGTCTGGATGACGTGAAGAAGCGCATCCTTGAGTTCATCGCCGTGGCGAAGTTAAAGAACAAGATAGGCGGTTCCATTGTGTGCCTGATTGGACCTCCTGGCGTGGGCAAGACCTCGCTGGGACGCTCCATTGCGGAGGCGCTTGGGCGCAAATTCTTCCGTTTCTCCTTGGGTGGCATGCATGACGAGGCGGAAATCAAGGGTCATCGGCGCACCTACATCGGCGCACAGCCTGGCAAGATGATTTCCGCAATGAAGACTTGCGGCGTCAAAAATCCAGTTATAATGCTGGATGAAATAGACAAATTGGGTGCCTCGGCTCACGGCGATCCAGGTGCGGCATTGCTGGAAGTGCTGGATCCAGAGCAGAATTCCACCTTCAGAGACCACTTTATGGACGTGCCATTCGATTTGTCTGAGGTGTTTTTCATTGCTACAGCGAATGTGAGGGATACTATTCCCCCGCCGTTGCAGGACAGGATGGAGATCATCAATCTGAGCGGCTATATCATGGGCGAAAAGATTGACATTGCAAAGAAGCATCTCATACCCAAGCAACTCACAAGACATGGCCTTACAAAGAAGA
>JAFSTJ010000895.1 GCA_017450525.1 Victivallales bacterium
CAGTCCACAGTCGCCTTACGCTCTTGCTGCGGAGAGTACAAAGACCTCGGTAGCGCCTGCCTTCAGCAATGTTTTTGTTGCTGCGCTGAAAGTGGTGCCAGTGGTGAATACATCGTCTATCAGAAGAAGGCTTTTGCCTGAAATGGCTTCTTCGTCTGCGCTGAAGGCGCCTGCCATGTTTGCCATTCTGCTTTTCAGCCCTAATCTGGCCTGCTGCGAGGTCCTGCGCTTGCGCCTCAATGCCCTGCATTTTGGGACTCCCAGCCTTTTCGAAAGCATGTCCGCCAGTATTTCGGACTGGTTATACCCACGTGTGAAATATCTTGTGAAATGTAGTGGAATGTAGGTAATGGCATCTATTTGGCAGGAGGCGCAGTATTTGTCCCATGCCTCAAACATTCGTTCCGCCAGGAAAGGCGCAACTGCCAGGCAATTGCGGAATTTGTACAGGTGTATCAATTTCCTTGCTATGCCAGTGAAGGACAGCGCCGATGCCGCCTGCTTCCAAGGACGGCCCCCTTCCACATCGATGCAGTCATTGCACAATGCAAGATAACCTGGATTGGGACCACCACAGGCTGGACAACGTTTCTCAGGCAGCAAGGGGAGTTGTTCTTCACAGTTCTCGCATAGATGGTTTGGCCCGATGCACAGCTCTTCCCTGCAACAGGGACAGATTGGGGGGCTAATAAAGTCAAATAAGGAGAACATAGGTGTGGCAGCTGATACACAGCTGGTTTATGCCTGGTTTTCCAAAAGCACTATGGCTGCTGCTGATATGGCAAGACCTTCGCCTACTGCGTCTAGTTTTTCATTGGTCTTTGCCTTGACGGATATATTCTCTATTGGACAATTCAGGATTTTTGCCAGCGAAGCGCGGATTTGCTCCCGCCAAGGGGCGAATCTAGGTTGTTCAGCGAATATAGTGCAGTCAAGATTCACGATGTGCCATCCTTGAAATACATCAGAGGCAAGGACGGTTTGCAACAGGTCTGCGCTGTCGGCGTCTTTATAGACAGGATTCGTGTCAGGAAACCAAGTACCGATGTCACCTGCCGCAATGGCTCCGAGTATTGCATCGATAATGGCATGGAGCAACACATCCGCATCAGAATGGCCTAGAAGACCAAATTGCGATGGAATGGAGACTCCGCCGATGACGAGGGGCCTGCCCTCGACTATACGGTGTAAATCAAAGCCCTGGCCAATTCTAAATGACATAATCAGGGTTGCAGATGCGCTGCGTTGTCGCTTAGGTCGTTTATGATTTTCTTGGCGGCATCATTTGCCGCAAGTCTAAGGGCATGCTGAAGGGGAACATTGCGGTCGTGCATCTTTGGCAGATCGCCGATGCCACTGACAACGCCAGATACCAATGCTTTTCCTTCCTTGCCCATAATAGAGTATTGTACTCTTATTGTAATGCGGTACAAAACAGTCTGGTATGCATCGCTGTCATCGTCTCTGCTATACTTGTCCCTGATTTCCGCTCTTGCCACGTTGCTGTTCTCCAGGCTGATGATTCTCAGATCCAGTGGATACAATGGCTTGCTTTTGGCCTTGCGCGTATGGGAAAGATGCTCCGCAAGAGAGGAATGCAACATTGAACTCAGCTGTGGTTCAACTGTGTCATTGTGTATATCAGCAATACTTACCATTGCCAGCTTCTTGTCATATCCTGTTAAATGATAGCAGGAACAGCAAAAGACAGCAATGAAAATAAGTAAAAACGCAAGAGTACTATTTGGATTTCTCATTAGATACCGCCTCTTTCTTCTCATTTTCTTTCTGCTTGAAAGCGGGATGTTCATCCAGCAATCGTTTGGCTTTCCAGGCGTGAGATGAACCCTGGTACTGTAGGATCAGCTCATTGATATATCTTTTTGCGGCCTCAGGTCTATAGTGGCTTTTTCTTAAGTAGAAATAAGCCATGTCAAGCATGCGTTGGGCCTCTCTTTCTCTGGCTTCCTCAATCAGCGCCTGCACTTCTTCCTTTTTGGTGTAGTTGGGATTTTGCTCCAGGATGATTTTGGCGTGTCTTTCAGCGGCCCTTAGGCGGCTGCCGTCTCCATCGCTTTTTCTTGAAAGTTCCATCAGAAGCTGAGCCATTTCCAAGCGCGCATCCTGGTTTTGCGGATAGCTTCGGAGCAAATCAGCGTATGTATTAATAGCCTCCTCGACCTTGCCGATTTCGACCTGGAGCTTTGCCATATTGGTCCTGTCTTTTGGGGAATCGTTGTTAGCTGGTGTTTCAAGGACGATGAGCTTGTAGATTGCAATTGCTGTTTCCTTGTCCCTTATTCCGAGGAAGGTGCCGTTTCCATCAACGAACGCCTGTGCTAATTCCCTCAGCTGTGGAACAACTTCGTCGTATGAAAGATACAGAGGATATTGCTGGATGGTGTTTTTATAGCATTCGTATGCATCATGTACTTTTCCTGCACGCTTCCAGCAAAGTGCCTCTCGCAGGAAGATTGCGGCCTGAATATCTCGTTCGCCAATTTTTTCCGCCAGTTTATGGTATTTTTTAGCCGCTGCCTTGAAATCTTTCTCCACTTCGGCTTGCTGCGCCTGTATGAGATCTGTACGTCTGGAATCGAATATGACCTCGCCAATGTCCTCGTTCTTGATCTTATCGGCAAACATCGCCACAGAAAGTAGTGCAGACAACAAAACTAATGCATGTTTCATAAAATCACCTAATATTTGCATGATTCCTGCCCAGCGACGGGCTGGCTACAGCAGTTTTTCCGCAGAGACATAACAACCAGGAAATGCTGCTTCCAATTCCAGTTGCGCCTCGCGGTCGTTCTCATAACTATGGACAAGAGACTTGAATTCCTCCATTGGCACATGAAGGGAATTGACAAACTTGCCGTCCTCCAGGTCATAGATAAGGAATGCCAGTATCTCGTCCGTGCAGTGGGAGTAGTCCAGAAGCAGCCTGTGCCTGCTTTGCATCAGCTGTGGTTCCTCAACGGTCCTAAACAGCTGCAGCTTTGCGAATTCAAGGAGCCTGTCATCGAAGCCCATGCGCCTGATTGCGATCTTCTCAATGAAGTCGGCCCTGCTGAAAGTTATGCGAACTGTGGGACGAGGCAGGTTTGCCTTGGCGAAAATCTCGGTTGCCAGCTCGTCCATTTTCAATTCTATCTCTTCAACTGGCGTTTCATCATCCCGTGACAATTCAAACAGGATAAATGGAGGATTCACATCCTTGTATGTCAGCTCACAAGGCGTGA
>JAFSTJ010000896.1 GCA_017450525.1 Victivallales bacterium
CAGTCTCTGATTTCTGCCAGCAAGGGGGGTGCACTGTAATGCTTCACAAGACCACCATACCAGGCATAGAGCATTTGCAGATTGACAA
Source organism: Victivallales bacterium (assembly GCA_017450525.1). Taxonomy (GTDB): domain Bacteria; phylum Verrucomicrobiota; class Lentisphaeria; order Oligosphaerales; family Oligosphaeraceae; genus RGIG3456. Next base: position 89 of record JAFSTJ010000896.1, read on the forward strand.
TCAGCACGGCGGCATGCTTGCCGCCAGGCGCCTGAAAGAACTGGAATGTCAGCGTTTCATCTTTCTACACCACCTTAATTCCAGTTTGCCAGAATCCATTAGCGACTATGCATTGGCAAGAATGAATGGCTTCAGAGCCTATCTAGAAAAGAATGGTCTAGCCGCGGAAGCAAAAGGCATCCAGACCCAGGGCTCATCCATATACATTCCCCAGGACTTTTCAGATGTGATATCGGACATAAGGCAAGGCGAAACCACAGGCTTCTTTGCTGAGAGCGACTACATGGCGTTCGCCTTGGTACAAGAACTGAACGTCCACGGTCTTAATAGCAGAATTGGCCATGACATATTTGTCATTGGCTATGACGACAACCCGATTACGTTGTTGGCAAAGCCCCAAATCACCTCCATCCACCAGCACTTCTGTGAATTGGGACAGCAGGGAATGGAATTGTTGATTTCCAAGATAATGGGCACGGAATACAAGCCCCAAATACCGCTACCAACCCTTGTAGTGAGGAATTCCGCATAAATCAAAGTCAAAGTTTCACATAAACAACCATCAAAAAGAAAGGAAAAAGAGAAAATGAAACAGCGTCTTTTTACATTGATTGAACTGCTGGTCGTCATCGCAATTATTGCGATACTTGCAGCTATGCTGCTGCCGGCCTTGAGCAAGGCACGTGAGAAAGCAAGGGCAATCGCCTGCACGAACAACTTAAAAACCAATGGTTTGAACATAAATATGTATGCCGATGAGTACAATGACTGGTACTGGCGTTTTACTGTGACGCAACCAGGTGTTTCAGGCACCATTTACATGAACAACACCTCCCATCCAATGTCCTTGTCTGGCCTTGTCAATAACACTTACCTTTGGAAAGTCATAAACGGCACTGATTCGACCTTTTCGATAGTGTATGACATGAATTCCATATTGCACTGTCCATCTGTTGACCCGGAGCCAAAGTTCTACTCGCCAGCAGCCCGTGCCTGGGACTACACCTACAGCAACCACACGATATATGGTCCAGAGGAAGGTGGCCCCAATTGGGATCCGCCAGTCCCAAGAACCAACGTCACCACACCAAGCAACCTCCTCATGATGTCCGATGGCTCGGATGCCTACATTGGAATAAGTTCCAGCAGCAGCACCGCAGGTAAAAACTGGAATGGTGCCAGCGACAGCAGATTCTACATGAACTTCATACACAACGGGCGGGCAAACATCCTCTTCAGTGACGGGCATGTTGAGTCCAGAACCAAGACCCAGATAACCAACAAGATGTTCTATTACATACAAAAATGATTGCATGACATGGCGCTGGGACACATAAGCAGCCCCATTTTGAATACGGGAATAACGGAGAAAAAAATGAGAAGTAATTTTGTGCTTTGCTGTTCATTGATGTTGTTTGCCATGCAATGCCTAGCCGCGACGCACACGCCCAACTGGGCTAAATATCATGAGGCGGAACTCAAGCCTGGCGCTGATGGGAGCCTTGTGGTATCCACTCGCAAAACGGGCTCTGGCATAACGACGCCTCTTGACGTTAAGGAGAAAGTCAAGGTAACATATTCCGTAGAGGTCCGCGGCGAAGGGCAGTTATCGCCATATCTGTCGGGCGGTTATGGATGGTACTACGGGAAAAAGGTGGCGTTGGACCCGCAGAAGTGGACCAAGGTCAGCATCACATACGCGACCCATTATCACAAAGTCACATTGATGCTTGTCAACGCGGCGTCCGAGGCCACTTTTGAAGTGCGCAATCTTCTGGTGAATGAGACAAAGCCAGATGAATTGACTGAAGTGGACATGCCGCCGCAGCTGTTCTGCGCCACTGATTATCCTGGAAGCAATGGTGTATCAAAGCAGAAAATCCAGGGTGCATTTAATGGCAATGCAATATGGGGCAAGCGCTGGTACAACCTATGCCGTCTGCCAGTCCCCGCCAACAGCAAGCCGTTGTTCTACTATGTTCACGCCAAAAGGACAGGAGAAAAAGGCTTCTCGTTGGGCCTGCTGTCGTATCCAGACACATATCCAGCCTCCCCCAAGTCCAACGTTCCAAGTTCGGAAGGATGGAACTGGACAAAAATCGGTCCTGTAAACGCCTGCATTCCACAATCGCAGGTTTATTTGAATTGCACTGGCGACCCCAGCGTGGAGTGCCTTGTGGACAAGATCATCATCACAACCCACGACCAGCTGGACAATGCCACGCTGGAAAATGTGAAGCCACTTGGTAAAATGGCTGACATGCAAAATGGCTTTGTATGCATCGGAAAAGGCACTCCAGTGATTGACGGCAAACTGGAGGACGAGGCATGGA
>JAFSTJ010000897.1 GCA_017450525.1 Victivallales bacterium
CAGCGGACCTTGGTATGAAAAGCCCTTCAACGTAATTGGACACCTTCACCTTGATATCCGCAGACATGCCAGGATGGAAGCGTACGCCCTGCCCGTCAAAATCAACGGCGGCATTGAACATTATGACCTCGGAATCACCGCTTCCAGCCGCAATGGGGTCAATGGTGTTTCTATCCTTGCCGATTGCGCCTAACTGCCTGATCTTGCCAGTGAAAACCTTGCCTGGGAAAGAAGGAACCGTCATTGTAACTGGCATTCCAACCTTAAGTTTAGGGAAATCCGCCTCATTCACCACCAGCTTCACCATCATGTCAGACGGATCTATGATGTGCCCCACAACATCCTCTGGGCGCTTTTCATCGCCAACCTGAACTTCACGGGAAAGACCTCCAGCAGTCCAGTCCCTATAGACCAGCAACTTGAACACGCCGTCGCAGGGCGCATAGACACTGGCGTTGTCAATCTGCTCCTGGGCATGTGCAATCGTGTATTTTATTACCTCCAGGTTCTGCTCCTCAGCGGAAATCTGTGTTTCAATGCCTTCCAGACGACGCTTACGGCGCTGACCTATACGCTCAAGATTTGACTTTGCACGCTCAACAGCCTTGCGAAGTTCCACGCGGCGCTCATCGGATATGCCCTTCCTTTCAATCTGGTTCTTTAGTTTCAATTCCTCCAGAACAGCCTTGGCATTCTCCAAGGAACGCTGATATGGCTCAAGAGCGGAGATTGTGGTGTATCCCTTGTCAAACATGCGCTTTTCACGGTCGTATGTATCCTGTGCGTCATCTACATTCAACTGCGCAACGAGTTCATCCAATTCCATAATGCGCAACTGCCGAGCGTTTGGCTGTGCCAGCTCCTCGCTTTCCTCAAGCATGGCATGGCGCAGTTTTTCCTCGAATTCCTTTACGCGGTTGTCCTCACGGAACTTCACCAATTCGTAATTGGCGCGGAATTGCTCCAAGGACAGTTCAGTGGCATCAAGATTGCTTTCTTGGTTTTCTATTTCCTCCTTGGCATTGGTATCATCAATTGAAAACAACAAGTCTCCTTTCTTTACTTCAGCACCTTGCTTGGCAAGTTCCGTTATGCGGCCACGCGCACGGGCAACAACTGGCACAGAGCGTGAACTGTCCAACACACCTCGGAATGACAAAGCCAAGTGCTCTTTGCCTGGCTTGCACTCGTATTCTGTCCAGCTATATTGTTCCTGAGCATCATCGCCGCCTAAGGCAATAATGGCGCACCACACCACCAGCACGGCAAATACTAGCACGCACAGCCCAATCAGGTAATCCCGTCTATTTAATTTACGTATCTTCATTTGTTAATTGGGAAATACACCTCGCCAATAAGACCAGGCTTCAGTTTGACCGTGCCAGGATGTATATTGATCCTCACCTTGAATATGACCTCGCCCAGAGGCTCGTGAGATGAATATAGGCCCAACTGACTATCCTTCTTTGCCTTGTTGCTAAACAAAAGCTCAATGCCAGCGACAGTGCCCTGCAATCTGCTGTCATTCAAGGAAGGCAACCTCACCTCCACTTCCATGCCACGGTTCACCTTGGAGAAATATTTCTCGTCCACTTCAACCAGCATTTCCATCTCGCTCAAATCTGGAATGGAAAGTATCCTGAAACGGCGGCCAACCGTATTGCCCACGGCAACCTTGGTGATTGCGCCATCAGCATATACTTTTTCATAGCACAGCAGACCATCAGCGGGTGAAACGATATTGTGGTTCTCCACCTGCTGCTTCAAGTAATCAAGGCGCTTGATGCTGCGCTTCAACGTCTGTTTGCTACGCTCATATTCACGTCGCACCGCCAAATTATCGTATGCCGCTTGGCGTTTCTGTATTTCAAGATTGTCTTGGGCCGTGCTTAGGGACAGCTGGGCCGAACTGCGCTTGCTTTTTGTCGCACCCTCACGCTTTTCATCCAATGTAAGCTTGGCAACCTCTGCCTTGTATTCCAGGCGCAACAACTCGCGCTTCATCTTGCGCAATTCGGCTGGCGATACCGTTGGCGTCTTCTTCGCCAATTCACGCTCAACTTTCCTTTTTTGCACCGCCAGTTTGTTTTCTGCCAAGGCAAGATTCATTTCTGCGTTGTGCAATGAAATTGGGTCTATAATCTTCACTTTGTCCAAAGCAATTTGTGCTGACTCCACATTAAGATGCGCCGATTTCACGTTGAACTCCCCCTTTCTGCGTGTTATCTCAACATTGCGCTCCAATTCGTCAGTACGGCTCCTATGCTCTGTGACATTTGCGTCCTGGTCAATCACCTGTTTGTTTCGCTCTTCCGGATCAAGTTTTGCCACAACCTGCCCTTGCTTCACAAAGGATTCTTCAGGCTGCAACCAGGTTATCTTTGGCCAGGGCCACCAACCAATGTCGCCAACTGCAATGCTGGTGGAATGTTTCGGCAGCAATTCTCCTGAAGCAGACAATCTCTTTTCCTCTTTTTCCTCCTTGCGTTTCTCTTCGAAAACTCCGCCAATGCCAATTACCTTGCCTTCAAGTTCCCTGTCCTCCAGCAGAAAATCGCCGCCAACAACAGTTCCAGTCACTTCCTTGTAAGCGCCGTCTATGCTGACATAATAGCGGTCCTGTTCATGGCGCACATATTTCAATGGCAGAACAGCTCCTTCAAGCGAGCTTTTTGCATAAATGTCCGCCTCGCCATACATTCCCGGGCGGAGCCAGTCCGCCTTGTCATCCAGAGCAATGATTATGTCAAATACTTTGACGCCAAATTTCTTGTCCCTGTTCCATCCTGCATTTTCCTTTTCCGCCAAGTCGTGAGAGAGTGTGCTTATGGATTTAAGATGCCCTTTCAAAGGCTTGTCCTTTCTGCCGTTGATGTATATCAGCACCTTGTCCCCTTCAGCATGGAACTGGCGGCGTGATTCCAGCAATATGCCCTTGAAGCCAATAGTGTCCAGTTCAGGCATTTCCATGAACACATAGTTGGGCCACATACGAGTGCCAGGGACAATCTCGTTGTTGTTGAAGCGCTTCAAATCCACATAACCCGACACAGGCGCCTTGACTATGATTTTGTCAATGTCTTCCTGCTTTTCCTTGATGCGCCTTTCATTGCGGCGTTTGTTGACCACCGCGCCTTCCTTCTGTATCTCGGATATCCTCAGTTGCTGTTCAGTCTCAAATTCCAGCCTTTCTATTTCAAGTTTGGTGACTTGTATGTCAATCTCTGTCTTGCGAATATCAGCCGCTCTTTCAGGCGGGAATTTTGTAGCCTCAAGTTCCTGCTCGGCGAAGATATACTTTGAACGCTTGTCCTTGAGGTCGCTTTCATAACTTTCTAATTCCGTGCGCGAAATCATTTCGCGGGAGAACCTGTCCTGAGCCTTGGCATAGTCTTGTTCAGCAGCCTTCAGGTTCATCTTGGCAATGCGCAAACGCCCTTCCACAATGCGTATGCTGTCCTCCGTCGGCTCGCTTTTCTGGCGCTCCAACTTGCTCTCCAGAGACGCCAGTTTGTCATTCAGGGAATCCAGCTGCTCGGACATGTCCAGGTTCTTATTATCAATATTGGAAACACGCCTGGACAGCTGCGTCTCAATCACACGCTGACGCAATTGCAGCACATCCAAATCGTATTGCGCCTCCTTGCTGACAAAGGTGGCAATCACATCGCCTTCCTTTACAAGTGCACCATCCGCAATGATGGACTGCAATGGCTGCCAGCGCACAGGATTGTTTATCTTCCTGGCCTGCTCCGTCATGGTATGAACGCGAACCTTGGAGACGTATTCCAGTTTCTTCACCTCTACGCGACAAGTGTCCTGCGGCACATTTTGAGCCAAGCTAATGCCGCTAACTAAAATTAGTATAAGAATTATAAGCATTGTTAAAATTAGGCGCGGCATGCGCGTATCCTAATTCCGTTTTCTATTGGTTTGTCGGATATTAACACCAGATATCCGCCGCCGCCAGCACCAGATATCTTCCAGCCATACGCCTGGTCCTTGTATTTGGCTATGATCTCTTCCAGTTCTGGAGAAACCATGCTTGGGAACATGGCAAGTTGAGCCTTGAAACTCTCGGTTGTCGCAAGTCCCCAGGCCTTAGCGTCCTTGGCCTCAACGGCCTTCCAGATTGCATCTGTTGCATCGGCAAGACACTTTACGCCCGCCCTTGTAATGTTTGCATTGTAATACGGGTCATAACCATTTTTGCGCAATGGCAGCGCTACCAGGTAGATATGCTCTTCGATAAATGACAGCGTGTCATTGTCCGTCTTGGTGGCGATGTCCACTGGCCAGAAGCCATCGTCATAGTAAAGCCTGCTAAATCCAGGCAACAATATTCCCAGTTGGTCCTGCGAGCCAGACACGTTCACCGTTCCTGGAGGGTTGTCCACGCAGAACAGCACTTTCGCCAATTCCACACGGTCTCCTTCTGGAATGGAAGTATGCCACATTTCAATCGCCTTCTTTCTGGAGGACGTTGCCATGCCCGAACGGTGGTTAAATTCCATGTCAGGCTCGATTGAAAGCACCAGCACAGGCCCTGGATGCAGAGCATTCACCTTGTGCTGGTCCAGCCAGCCGCCGCCCAGTTCTATCCTGTATGGTATCGTGCATTCCTGGCGCAATGCAGTTGTTGACCGAACAGGCAATGTGCCATGCGGAATGCGCTGACTGACTATCAGCCTTATCCCATGCTTGTCACAAAAATCCTGCTTCGCCTGCGTAAAACCATCGGTATTCACAAAGAAAATGTCAGGCTTCAGTTCCTCCACTTCCCTAGTGAAGTCCATTATGCCTGAACCGCTGTTTATCCACGCATCCTTGACGCAGCGCAACGCCTTGACCATATAGAGCCTTTCATTCTCTGGGTTTATGGTCTTGCGGTTCTTCAACTCCCATATCGTGCTGTCTGAGCCAATTCCCACATACAAATCCCCGTATGTGGCGGCCTCCTCAAAGAACGCCACATGCCCCGAATGAAGCATGTCATAGCAGCCTGAAACAAAAACCTTCGTCATAGTAAGAAATCACTTGTAAAAATCAATTGAAGCAATTAGGCGTAATTTAAGACTATTGACGTTAATTTCAATTTCAATGCACAAACATTGTGCAGCCAATGCACTTGCGTTGTGCAAAATCAGCCCCTTTAATTCGTCCCTTACTCCATAAATGCCATTGGCACGGCAATTGCCCATTATAGGCAGGTTCAGACATAACACAAAAGCTAATTTCAAACCGTCCGCTTCAAGGCGCAAACTGTCTTGTGCCGCTGGCGAAAGCCAGCGGAAAAGGCTTTCCACGCCAAGAGTTTTGCAATTACCTCACAAGGAGAAAACATGAAACACACTTTTACATTGATTGAACTACTCACCGTAATGGTGATACTTGCGCTTCTGGCTGCAATTCTGCTTCCCTCTTTGTCATACGCCAGGGAATGCGCTCGCAGTTCCAGTTGCACTTCCCTATTGAAGCAATATGCCTGCGCCACATCACTCTACGCAGATGACTACAATGACTTTTTCCCTGACATACGACAGTATCTTGACAGCGATTATGGCTTCATTTCATATTTCTCATTGCATGATTCCGCCATTGAGTACATCACACGCTGCCCCGCCGATGGAGGCACAATGGCAATGGGACGGCTTGGACTGCTGCCATGCGGTTCTTCTTTCATCCACGTTTCCATTGGCGGTACGGTAAATCTTTCCGATTCGGCATCCGCCACATCAAATGGCAATGCCAGCTTCTTTCAATCAAGAAATGACATTTTCCTAAATGCCGCACCATCTCAACGATGTCAGTGGACCGACTACCAGAACCAAAATGAGAACAAGATCATCTCTGGTGCGGCAATGAGCATCTCCAAGGGATATGGTTCAGTCAGATTCACGCTGGCGGAATATGTGTTCAGGCACCCCAACGCCACCGCCAATGGCGCATTCTGCGACGGTCATGTGGCGCCATTGCGTCTCGCCCCGTCATGCGGCCCTGCCAATAATGGGCACGATATCGAGGGTATATGGACCTTTCCTGGTAACTGCACTTGGCCATACGGCCCCAGGCAGGGCCCGCCACGCTTTCCAGAAACTATCATGCAACCTGGCATATCATTCTAACATAAGGAGAAACAACCAATGAAAGGCAGACCAATCGTATCGCTCAACCAGGTGTCAATGACCTACCACAACGCAAGCGGTGACATTACGCCTCTGGAAAACGTGTCGTTGGACATTTATAGAGGGGACTTCATCGCAATATGCGGCGTAAGCGGCTCCGGAAAATCCACGTTGCTTAACATAATGGCTGGGATTGTGGACCCCACGTGCGGCACAGTTCTCTACAATGGCAGGGTGGATTTATCAAAGTTGAAAGACAGGAAACGCACTGCTTTCCGACGGCGTAACATAGGCATGGTATTCCAGCACATGAATCTCATAGGAAACATGACTGCCCGTGAAAACATCATGTTCCCGCTGCTACTGAACAATACAAAATGCACGCCAGAAGTGGATGAAAAAGTCATGCGTATCATATCAATGCTAGGGCTTGAACATGTGGAAAGCAACTACCCATTTGAAATGTCTGGCGGTGAACAGCAACGCACTGCCATAGCACGCGCAATCCTCCCAGGCACAATTGAAAGCGGATTGCATACTCTGCTCCTTGCAGAAGAACCTACAGGCAATCTGGACCAAGCCAACAGTGTGGCAATAGGACACATCCTCCAGAATCTAAACAACGAATTAGGACAAAGCATAGTCCTCGCCACCCACGACACTACCCTGGCGGCAATGGCCAAAACCAGAATCCAACTGCAAAATGGCACACTGAGTTTCCTGTAAAAACGCCAAGAAGCGATGCATATCGTAGCCGCTGGCTTAGCCAGCGGAAAAGCCATGCCTCGCCAAGAGTTAGGACAAAGCATAGTCCTCGCCACCCACGACACTACCCTGGCGGCAATGGACAAAAACAGGATCCAACTGCAAAATGACACACTGAGTTTCCTGTAAAAACGCCAAGAAGCGATGCATATCGTAGCCGCTGGCTTAG